>JALYIF010000265.1 GCA_030775925.1 Vulcanimicrobiota bacterium
CAATGGCAAGGCCGTCGATCCGGCGCCTCGGCTTCATTAAACGGCTGCCGGACAAGGCCGAAAAGCCACGGCGCTAAAACTACTGGGGCCGGGCCGGCGTTAAGATTCCATTGGTCCGGTAATCACACAGCAACTCCCAAGCCCGATGTGGGTATCTAGAGGATACAAATGTCTTCCAAACTTCGCGCGTTGACCGCTGCGCTTATTGTGGTCGCTGTTGCTTTGGCGGGGGCGCTCTACTTAGGGTACCGCAGCGGGGTGCAAGCGGCACAGACCAACAGCGAGATGGCAACGGACGTGGCCAGCGTCGACATCGGCAGCCTGCTTGGCGCCGGGACACCGGACGAGCGCCTCATTGATTTGGCGTTCCGACGCGTTGAAGAGACCTTTTATAAACCGATCAATGCCCAAACGTTGCTGGATGGCGAGCATCACGGTTTGATTAGCTACCTGCAAGAAAAACACGTGCGAAACGCAAGTCTTCCCACGATCATCGCGACCGGCGACGCGATGCAAGATAAATCGCGGATCAATGCACAGTTGGCATTTGCTCAGAAGCGCTATGGGTCACAGGCCGGGAACGTCTCTCTGACGCAAGCCGCCCTTCGCGGCATGATGGATGCGCTCAAAGATCCTTACACGACCTACCTCTCACCGCGCGAAATCCAAGGACTTAACGAATCTCTCGAGGGCGGAAATTTCGGCGGTATCGGCGTGTATATCGTGCAAGATCGCAACGGCGATATCTTGGTCGATCCGATCGAGGCGTTACCCGCCGCGCGTTCCGGTATGAAGCCCGGCGATGTCGTCGAGGGCGTTGACGGTCACTCTACGAAGGGCATGAAACTTGATTCTGTGGAGCGGCTGATTCGCGGCCCGGCCGGTACGACGGTTCACATCGCAACCCACCCATATAAGAAGTCCAGCCACAAGAGCTTTACGATTGTTCGCGAGACTATTCACGTCCCAACGGTCAAGGCCAAGATGGAGGGCGGCTACGACTACATTCGCCTCTCTGACTTCGGAGAAACCTCGGCCGGCGAAATTAAGACCGCATTGCTGTACGGCAAAGCGCACCATGCCAAAGGCTACATTTTAGATTTGCGCAACAATGGCGGCGGCTTACTAGAAGCAGCGGTGCGCATTTCGAGTTACTTCGTGTCGCAAGGTCCGATCGTTTCAACCATCAACCGTCAAGGCGCGAAGGACACGCAGGACGCGCTCGGCACCTCGCTTGGCGGCCTCACCCCAACGGTGATCCTCGTCAACAAGTTTACCGCCAGCGCCTCGGAAATTACGGCGGGCGCCCTGCAAGACTACAAACTCGCCGAACTTATTGGAACCAAGACCTTCGGTAAGGGCGTTGTTCAAAGTATCTATCCCTTGCCTGATAATGGGGCATTGAAGATTACCACCGCGCGTTACGTCACCCCGCTGGGCCGCGATATTCATCACAAGGGCATCGACCCCGATATCGTGGTCACACAAAAGGCCGACCCCTCGCTCATCGATACACCACACGATCAACAACTCGCAGCCGCTAAAGCATACTTGAAACGGACTGCTCCTAGGTAGGTTATGAAACGGTTTACAACACTTGCGCTTCTCTTGGTCCTCGCGCTCACGACCGCTCGCGTACCCGCAGCGACGTCCACTGCGCACTCGTTTGCCTTGCAAGATGCCCAGGAAATTTCGATCAGTTACCAGCGTTTGCTCGGCGAATTCTACAAGAAAGTCGACACGCAAACGGTGCTCGACAACGCACACGATAGTCTGGTTGCCTATCTCAAGAAGCAAGGCGTCGCCAACCCCAAGGTTCCGGCCATGCACGCTTCGGATGATGTTTCACAGAATATCCGGCAGCTGGATCAGGAAGTCGAAACCGCTTCAAGCGCGTATCACAGCAGTAAATTCTCGACGCGTGACCTCACCTACGCTACGATCTCCGGCATTCTAAGCTCGGTGAAAGACCGTTATACCGTCTTTCTCTCACCCAAACAATATGCAGACCTCAACGAGGGCTTGGACGGTGTCCGATTCTTCGGAACCGGCATCGTCATTCAAAGCGACGAGACGAGCAAATTCATTACCGTGAGCAACGTTGTACCGGACGGTCCCGCTGATAGAGCCGGAGTTCAGCAAGACGACGTTATCTCCACCGTCGATGGAAAGTCGACCAAAGGACTCACGACGCAGCAAGCTTCCACACTGCTGCGCGGCAAAGAAGGCACCACGGTTTCCTTGCAGATTGTGCGCGACGGAAAACTGTTGCCCGCACCAACGCAAATCGTGCGCGCTTCGATCAAACAGCTTAGCGTTTACTCAAAGATGCTGCCCAATAAAATCGGCTATGTGGACTTGACGGTTTTTGGGCGAGACACCGCGGCCGAATTGGCCACGGCACTCGATCGCTTGCAGAGCCAGGGCGCACGCGCGTTTGTTCTCGATCTGCGAGACAACGGGGGCGGTTACCTCGACGCTGCCGTGGGCGTAAGTTCGAAGTTCATTCCGAGTGGGCCGATCGTTTCGGTGGAGTCACGCCAATCCCAAATTACGACCATTGAAGCGGAGAACACCGCCATCAATCCCGTGCCGCTTGCGGTACTAGTG
>JALYIF010000266.1 GCA_030775925.1 Vulcanimicrobiota bacterium
GGAGGCGGCGGCCGGCGCCGTCCGCGGCGCCACCACGGCGGCAACAATCCCGGCCGTCCTTTTAACCCGCAACAGAACGAGCACTTTCCACAAGTCGAAGCGGTCGGACCGCCGATGCTCACGGCTGCACAGCTAGCCGAGAAGACTAAATCCGAGCTCAACGAGCTTGCAAAAGAATTTGAAATCGAGAACCCCTTAAAGATCAAAAAGGACGACTTGATTCCGAAGATTCTTGAAATTCAAGCCGCCCGCTCCGGTATCGAAGTCGCCAACGGCGTCCTGGACGTCTTGCCCGAAGGCTACGGATTCTTGCGCCGTGACGGATACCTGCTCGGCCCCGATGATATCTACGTTAGCCAATCACAAATCCGGCGCTTCGAGTTGCGCCGCGGAGACTTGGTCGAAGGCCAAGTTCGCCGCCCCAAAGATAACGAAAAATATTATGGCCTCATCAAAGTGGAGACGATCAATGGGATCGATCCCGAGGCGGCTCGCGGACGACGTACGTTTGAGAAACTTACGCCGATTTACCCGCAAGAACGTTTCAAGCTGGAAGTGCGCTCGACGCAACTTTCCACTCGCGTTATCGATTTGTTCTGTCCCATTGGAAAAGGCCAGCGCGCGCTGATCGTTTCGCCGCCAAAAGCCGGTAAGACGACACTGCTAAAGAATATCGCCAACGCGATTTCGATCAATCACCCGGACGCACATATCATTGCGCTGCTCGTTGATGAGCGGCCCGAAGAAGTTACCGATATGCAGCGCACCATCGACGGCGAAGTTGTCGCTTCTACCTTCGATGAACATCCCGAGAATCACACGGCGGTTGCCGAGTTGACGATGGAGCGCGCAAAACGCCTTGTCGAACACGGCAAAGATGTTGTGATTTTGCTGGATTCAATCACCCGTCTCGCACGTGCGTACAACCAAGTAATTCCGACATCCGGCCGCACGCTTTCGGGCGGTTTAGATACGGCCTCACTCCACAAGCCAAAGCGTTTCTTCGGTGCTGCTCGAAAAATGGAAGAAGGCGGATCGCTTACCATTATTGCTACCGCGCTCGTCGAGACCGGCTCGAAGATGGACGACGTGATCTTTGAAGAGTTCAAAGGTACGGGCAACATGGAACTCAACCTCACGCGCAAACTTGCTGAGTCGCGCGTGTTCCCAGCAGTCGACATCAAGCGGTCGGGCACCCGGCACGAAGAGTTGTTGCTTAGCGAAAACGAGATGCGCAAAATCTGGATGTTGCGCCGGGCTACCTCGGTTCTTAACTCCGGCGACATTACCGAGATCATTTTGGACAAGATGGCGCAGACGCGCAGCAATGCCGAATTCTTGGAAACCGTTACGAAGGAAGCACTCTCCATGTCGCGCGGTTATGAAGACGGCGGCAACGGAAAGTACTAGCCGTCCCGCCCACGTTACGATCGGCAAAGGCACGGGGTCACTCCCGTGCCTTTGCCAATCGCCTGGCGTCGTTTTTCGTGCGCTATGCGCTTAGACTGCGGTCTTTGCGTGATCCGGTCGTTTCGCCACGATGACGTGGAATCGATTGCACGGCATGGGAATAATCCAGAGATTGCGCGCTATTTGGCCGATCGCTTTCCTATGCCATACACGGTCGTGGATGCGCGAGACTGGATCAATCACGCCATGGCCGCAGAGCCCGAACATTACTTCGCGATCGATGTCGGTGGCGAGGCGGTGGGTGGAATCGGCTGGGATCCGCTTGAGGACGTGGAACGGTTTACCGGCGACTTTGGATACTGGCTTAGCGAAACGTTGTGGGGGCGCGGCATTGCAACTGCTGCCGTGTTGCACTTTTATGAATGGATGTTTGAACGTACGAATCTCGAGCGAATTCAGGCTTGGGTAATGGAACCCAATACGGCCTCGGTGCGCGTCTTAGAAAAAGCCGGTTTTTTGCGCGAAGGGACCAAGCGTCGCGCGATTTATAAAAACGGTGCGTTTTGTGATGCGCTCACTTTCGCGCGGGTTCGCGCCTGATGCGCCTGCAAAAATTTCTTGCCCAAGGCGGGGTTGCTTCGCGCCGGAAGGCGGAGGAATTTATTACCGCCGGCCGCGTGCGGGTGAACGGAACGGTCGTGCGCGAACTCGGCACGACGGTTGCGCCGAATGATCGCGTTGAAGTTGACGGCAAGCGTATCAGCCTCGCGGCAGATTTCACGTACCTCATTCTCAACAAACCACCCAGTATTATGACCACCATGCGGGACCCAGAAGGCCGGCGGACGATCGTTGACATCTTGCCGAAAAACGGCCCTCGCATCGTCCCGGTTGGACGGTTGGATTACGACACGTCCGGCGTGCTGTTGCTGACCAATGACGGCGACCTCGCCCACGTGCTCACGCATCCGCGATTCGGCGTGGAAAAAACCTATCGTGCGGTTGTTAGTGGGCGGCTCTCCCAAGCCGATGTCGCGGCGCTGCAGAAGGGTGTGCGATTAGAAGAGTTTCGAGCATCGGGGGCTTATCTGCGCGTCGTTGCGACGCGCGGTGATAGCTCGGTTGTCGATTTAACGATCCATGAAGGCAAGTACCGGCAGGTGCGGCGCATGTTTGAGACACTCGGCCATCCAGTCCTGACCTTGGAGCGCCTGCGTTTTGGCCCCCTGTCCCTCGGCGCACTGAAGTCCGGGCAGACCCGCCCCATCACCGATCGGGAGCTCGCGGCTCTGCGCGTGGTAGCCTCCCAAGCCGAAGCGACCAAGGCCGAATTGGCAGAGGTAGAGCCGCCAAAGTCGGTGCCGAAAAAGCCGTCCTCCCGTAGGATACAACCATGACCTACCGGTTGGCCGGGCGAGAATCTCGCGTCGAGCGCACGATCGTGCATTTAAAGAACGGCGCTAGCTTTGGCGGTGATGCGCTAGCAATTTGCGCTGGTCCGTGCAGCGTTGAATCGCGCGAGCAGATTGACCGCACGGCTGCGGCAATTGCCAAGAGTGGCGCCAATGTGCTGCGCGGAGGGGCCTTCAAGCCTCGCACCTCACCCTATGCCTTTCAGGGCTTGGGGGAAGAAGGCCTCAAGTTACTACGCGAGGCTGGAGACCGTCATGGCCTGGCTGTTGTGACCGAAGTGCTAGATGTGCGGGACGTCGAGCTGGTTTCCCGTTACGCCGACATGCTCCAAATCGGCGCTCGCAATATGCAGAATTTTCCCTTGCTGCGGGAGGCCGGGGAAGCGCGCGTTCCCATGTTGCTCAAGCGCGGCATCTCAGCCACCGTTGACGAGTGGCTCATGGCTGCGGAGTACATCCTCTTAACCGGCCATGATCAGGTCGTTCTGTGCGAGCGCGGCGTACGATCCTTTGATGCATCCACGCGAAATCTACTCGATCTCACCGTTATTCCGCTGCTTGCCGAACTGACGCATTTACCGGTGATCGTCGACCCGTCACACGGCACCGGGGTCGCGCGTTTGGTGACCCCAATGGCTCTTGCGGGAGTAACGGCGGGCGCAGACGGGCTCTTGGTTGAAGTGCACCCCGACCCGGCAAGCGCCGTCTCGGATGGGCCGCAGTCTCTGACGTTCGCGCAATTTGAAAGCCTCATGGCCCAATTGCCGGCCGTGGCGGCGGCCGCGGGGCGCCGGCTGCCGGCCGCTTCGCTAGCTGCTTAGCAAGATAAATAACAAAAGACGTTTGTAACCCGTTAATCTGCGGAACAACGTTTGGCGTAGCTGCCAATAGTGCAATTATCTACAGAGGTATTCATGAATTTATTACTTCGCGTGACGGGTGTGGTCGCTACTGCAGCCATCATCGGTGCCGGTGCAGCACCAGCTGGAGCGGTTCTCGCCACCGATTATGTCGCTCCTAAGCTCGCACAAATGGGAAAATCGTCGGTGCCGATTTCCGGTTCCGGCGTCGTGCTTGTCAAAGTGCTCGTGAAAGCCGATGGCTCGTTCGATGTCATTAAAGTCTTCAAATCGAGCAATGCGGGCGACAACGCGGCTGCGCTTGACATCGCTCGCCATTCAACCTACCACGTGGGTTTGAAGGGCGGGAAGCCCACTGCTGCGTTTTATGACTTCACGCTGAAATTCGTCGGAAAGTCTGTAAGCAGCAACCAGGGCGAGGGCGGAGGATCGGGCGCCGGCGCGATTCGCGACTTGCTTCAATCCGGCAAATATGCCGGGGCAAAGGCTGCCGCAACGGCCTACTTGGCAAACAAACCGAATGACGTGCTCGCACAAACATACCTTGGAATTGCCGACGCTTTCTTGAACGATGATGTTGGCGGCGCACAAGCGTTCGATAAGCTCAGCAGTATTCCCAAGAAGTATCAGATACTTGCAGCCCAGACCTATAGTTTGGCTGCCGTTCAAACCGTCAAGACCGATCCGGCCCAAGCGTTGCTCTTTGCCAAAAAGTCGCTCGCAATTCACCCTGACGGCAACGCCTACTTTGCCATGGGTGTGGCG
>JALYIF010000267.1 GCA_030775925.1 Vulcanimicrobiota bacterium
GTTCTGAGGGCTGAAACGTTCCGAGCGGCCCGAGCGAGATCCAGCGGACGGCGCCGAGCGCGTGATGGCCACCGCGCAAGATAAAGGCGAGCAATGCAAGATTGATTCCGTACGTAATGTAGGCCCAGCGGCGCCAATTGCGATAATCGATGTACGAAAATCCCATCATCAGGCAGACGCCCATAACGGCATACAACGCTTGCTTCTTATATTCGGCGGCCGCGGAGGTCGCATGCAAATCGGCGGATTGGATCATTAAGATGCCGAGCATTGTCAAAAAGACCGGGGCAATGGCCAGGGGCCAATTAAAATTACGAAGCCAACGGCGGCCGGAGACGGATAAGGTGGCCATATGCCGCTAGTGTTCTACGTTGCGGGTGCTGGATTACTCGTCGCGGGCGATCGTTTACGCCGGCGCCGCGGCTTTTTTGGAACTTCGCTCTGCACTTGCAACGCCGGTGCGACTGATTTTTCAGCAACCAGCGTCCCGCCACCACCGCCGCCGCCTGAATTCTTGGGGGGCTCGATGTCTTTGGGCGGGTGCATCGACAAAATGGGGATGTTAGCCATCATCGCGACCGAGCGATCGTGCTGCTCGAAATTGACCTCAATCTTGCTGCGGTCGACTTCAACGTATCGCGAGAGCACGTCAATGAGTTCGCGCTTAAGATCGTCGACTAACTCCGGAGCCAGCGAAAGATGATCGGAAAGCAACACTAAGCGCAGCCGTTCCTTGGCCGTCGTGCTCGAATTTTGGCGTCCGAAAAGACGGTTGAATAAGTCGATCATCGCTAGCGGCGGCCTCCGAAGAATGAACCTAATTTTGACATAAAGCCCGGCGTTTCGATCTCGACGGTGGGCGCCGCGACATCTTCGCCTGCAACGCGCGCCGCAATCGCACGGTAGGCGGCGCCCGTCTTGGAATCACTCCGCAACGCGAGCGGCTCGCCTTTGTTGGTTGAAATAATGACATCGGGTTCATCCGCGATTACGCCTAAGAGCGGAAGGCGCAGAATCGAATTTACATCTTCCACCGAAAGCATTTTGCCCTGGCGGACAAGTTGCGGACGGAGGCGATTGATGATGAGCTGCGGGCGAAACCGATTGCCTAAAAGCCCGACGACGCGATCGACATCCCGAACGGCCGAAACCTCCGGCGTGCAAACCACAATCGCTTCATCCGCGCCGACCACCGCATTGGTAAATCCCATCTCGATGCCCGCCGGGCAATCGATGAGCACATAGTCAAAGCGGGTACACAGCGTCTCGATGAGCGCGCGCATCTGTTCCGTATCAACGTCATCTTTTTCTCGCGTCTGCGCTGCTGCAAGAAGGAACAAATTTTCGGAATGCTTGTCGTGGACGAGCGCCTCATCCAACGTAACTTTTTGTTCGAGTACATCAAGGACGTGATGGCGTACCCGGCTTTCAAGCCCTAAAACGATATCGAGGTTACGCAAGCCGACATCGGCATCAACGAGCGCGACCTTTGCGCCCCGATGCGCGAGCGCGGTTCCCAGATTTGCCGTCGTCGTGGTCTTTCCGACGCCGCCCTTACCCGAGGTAATAACAATCGCCTTGCCGCGTTTGACGGGCGCCGGCGCATCGGTGGGCGACTGCGCTGGATGAAGGTCGTGCATGCTAGCCTGCTTTCAATCCGCCAAAAAGACGGTCAAAAAATCCGCGTGATTCCAAGTTGGTAAAGGGAACGATTTCGCCTTCGAGCCGACGCGCGATTTTGTCATACATCGATGCAAGCCGCTTGGTTGGATCTAAAACGATCGGTTCACCTTTGTTGGTCGTATCGATCACTTCTTCGTCATCCGGGATAATACCAAGCAACTCAGCGGACAATATTTCGCACACATCGTCGACTGAGAGCATATCACCCGAACGCACCATCTCCGGACGGATGCGATTGATGATCAATCGCACGGGCATCTTTTTCTCAGTAACTTTTCCGATTACGCGATCGGCATCCCGGATGGCGCTAACTTCGGGCGTGGTAACGATGATCGCTTCGTTCGCACCGGCGATCGCATTACGGAAGCCATGCTCGATACCCGCCGGGCAATCGATGAGAATATAATCCGCCATCTCAGACATGCTTTGGAGAACCGCGGCAAACTGCTCTTCGCTTACCGAGTCCTTATCGCGCGTTTGGGCAGCGGGCAACATATGCAAGGATTCAAAGCGCTTATCTTTGATTAAGGCTTGTTTGATCTGACAGCGCCCCTCAACGACTTCTACCAGATCAAAGACAATGCGCTTCTCAAGCCCCATCACTAAGTCGAGGTTACGCAGCCCGATGTCGGCATCGACCAGAATAACGCGATGTCCGCGTTTTGCCAGGGCGGCGCCGACATTAACGGTCGTGGTGGTTTTGCCAACGCCGCCTTTGCCCGAGGTTAGAACGATCGTGCGTGCGCTCAGTGGAGTTCCTCCCGGATAAGATGTTGCGCTTGATCGAGCGGAACGATCGTAATGCGTCCTTCCAAAACGCAAGCGACCTCTGCGCCCGGCGAGTGAGGTTTCTGTGATGCATCGTCCGCGGCAATAAACGTGGCGATGCGGAGTTGCGTAGCCGAAAGTTCCAGGGCGTAGACACGGGCCGTGCGGTCCCCTTGCGCGCCCGCATGAGCCACACCACGCAGCGCGCCAAAAACGACAATGTCCCCGCTGGCTACTAGCTCGGAGCCGGGATTGACGTCACCCATGACGACCAAGTTGCCAACGTGGTGAAGCGACTGCCCACCCCGCACCGTACCCACGTGGTACTGG
>JALYIF010000268.1 GCA_030775925.1 Vulcanimicrobiota bacterium
ACAGCCCATGGGGTCAACATTCTGCGTTGCGAATTGATTGGGTGCATTCCGCACCAAGCGGTGCGCGAAGCCGCGGAGTATTTTATCGGGTTGAAAGCAACGTCCGTTGAATCTTTGCCGTGAAGCGCGGATCCACAGCTAGCCAACGGCGGCTTTGCGCATTCCGGTCTGTAGCATCGCGCAACCACCGCATTCCAGTGCTGGTATCACCCAAGGCAAAATAGACCGCGGCGATATCGGCCGCTTTCACATCCTGATAGTTTTCGAAAACACGGCCGCCGCCGCCGCGCGATTCCCTGGGTCGCGCCGTTGGCCGCAAACCAGCCATTTCGCGTAGCGCGAGTGCGCGGTTACCGCTCCGCGCATACACACTCGCGCGATAAACCCGGGCTTTCGCCACCGCGCCGAGCCGCCCTAAGGCATCAAAAGACATGAGCGCATTCCGATAGTCGCCCTTCGCTTCATAGGCAAGCCCGAGCGTGGCATTCGAGTCGAAACGCGGACTGAGTTGCAACGATTGCTTATCAAAGCTGATAGCCTCATCGTAGCGGCCTAAGTAGTAATAGGCGCGGGCAAGCCATGCGGCCATCACCGCAGAGGTTGGATCCAGACGGACCGCCGTTTCCAATTGAGTACGCCCGGCATCGAACTGGCGGTGATCGACCAGTGTTGCGCCATACCAATGATGCGCCAAGGCGTCGTTTGGATCCAGTTGAATTGCGCGCTCGAACTCGCGCTTCGCGGTCGCATCATCATTGTCGAGTTCGCTTGCAATCGCCCCGGCAACGGCGTGCGCTTGGGCATTCAGAGGATCGAGCTTTAGGGCGCGTTCCGTCATGCCCTTAGCCAAGCGAGCATCCGCCGCGCATTCGCCCGGCGCAAAGCAGTACGTGGCACTCGCCAGATACGCATGCGCAAGGCCGAGGTAGCCGAGCGCGCTCAAAGGCGCGCGGTCGACAACTTTCTTAAAGAGCGCGACGCTTTTTTTCTCGCCCTCAGGCGTGCGCTGCTGCCAGTAAAACGCGCCCAAATCATTCAAACGTTGCGTACCGGGATCCAGCGCGGTAGGCATCGTTGCGTTGCGATTGGCGATGAGCAATCCGGCAACGACGGCGAACGCCCCGAAAACGGCCAGAGCAAGTAGCGCGTATTTCTTGGACGGACGACTTGATTGCGCGTGGAGAACGTGCGGATGATCGCCGGTCAGCGGAGCAACAAAGCGATAGCCACGCCGCGGCAACGTTTGAATCGTCTCAACGTCCCATTTCTGGCCTAGCGTCTTGCGCAAAATGTAAATGTTCTGTGTGAGGCTCGAGTCCTCAACGAATCCCTCAGGCCAAACGCGCTCGATCAGTTCGTCCTTCGAAACGATCTCGCCGGCATGTTCGATTAATACGGCAAGCGTCGCCACCACACGCGGCCCGAGCGGCACAACGATGCCGTCCGACAGGACGATCATCTGCCCGGTGTCGAGCCGGTACGGGCCGAATTCGTACATCACAGAATCGCTATTCCTACTGATAAAGCAAGGGAGCCCTGCAAGGGCCGCAGGAGTTTGTGTCATGCATCCGGCGAATGAGGCGTTGCCGCAATGTGAACGGAGCTTCAATGAATCGCCTCTTCCCCATCGCTTTCTTTTTACTAGCCGTGACCATCCCCCCGGCCGCCCCAGCGCAAAATGTTGCGACTCAGCCCATCGTGGCCAGCAAAACCCTTGCCAATGGCTTGCAAGTGCTGGTCGTCGAGGACCACGCTGCACCGGTGATGCAAAGCGACGTCTGGTACCGGTTCGGGTCTCTGTATGAAACGCCGGGAAAGACGGGTCTAGCACACGCGCTGGAGCACATGATGTTTCGCGGCTCCCAGCATATCTCGGCGGGCGGTTTGGACGACATCGTTGCGCGCCTAGGCGCCCAAATGAATGCCGAAACAAACTACGACTACACGCATTTCTATTTTGTCATGCCTTCCGATAAGGTTGAGGTCGCGCTCGGCATCGAAGCCGATCGCATGCGCAGCGCCCGTATCGCAGAGTCAGAATGGCGCGTGGAACGCGGTGCTGTGCTTTCGGAACTCGACGGTGACGCGAGTTCACCATTTTTTAGCCTGCTTTCGAACGTTCGCGCAGCGGCCTACCCGGACTCGCCCGAAGGCTCGACTCCAATTGGACGGCGCGATGATGTTGCGTCTGCCCACGCAAGCGACATCGCGCAGTACTACCGCCGCTGGTTTGCGCCCAACAATGCCACCCTGGTGATTACGGGAGACGTGCGAGCGGCAGACGTGTTTGCCATCGCCGAGCGCGACTTCGGAACAATCCCACGCAAGGTACTCCCCACACGCGACGCGACACACTTAGTTCCGGCAAGTGGAAAGATCGCCTCATCGCAATTTCCGTTTCCGTTCGAGGTGCTCGATCTCTCCTACACTATTCCGGGAGACACCGAGCCGGGTGAACCTGCCGTTAGCACCTTGGCATCCCTCATTAACAATCAGCGCTCACCGTTTTACCAGTCGCTCGTAGAGAGTAATGTGGCGCTCGCCGTTACGGCAAACGCCGACACGCAGTTGCGCGGAGGCCTCTTCAATATCTTCATCGTGTTAAACCCGGGCCATAAGCCCGATGAAGCCCAAGCAATCTTCCAAAACGTCATGGATTCGCAACTCAAAAATGGATTCGATTCCGAACTGGTGGCATCGGCAAAGCGCACCACGATCGCCGAGCGTGTTCTCGACTCCGATTCGATCGGCGGCCTCGCCGGCAACGTCGGGTATACCTATGGAATCGTACGCGAGCGAGTTGAGGATGAAGATCGCCGCTTGGCCGCACTCACCACGCAACAAATTTTGGAGACAGCACGCGCTTATCTGCGCACGCCCAGCGTCGTCGGACATTTAAGTCCGAATGCCCAGCCGCCCAAGGGTTCATCCCAAAAAATTTCAGCCTCGGCAACGGATAACTTTAGCTCGCGCGTTCCAAACGGAACGATCGTCGTCCCGCCCGCCATCGCCCGGGCCATTCGTATGCCAAGTAAGGCCCGCAGCAAGTTAGCACCCACCATCTTTAAACTTTCCAACGGCCTCACTGTCGTGGTACAGCCCAGAACGGATCGCCCCACGGTTTCTGTGCGCGGTGTGATTGACTCCACGGCTGGCTTCGAGCCCGAGGGCAAAGCGGGCATCTCGCGGCTTACCAGCGACGTCGCCAACTTCGGCAGCGCTCATTTTGACTTCACTGCGCAGCACAAAGCCATCGATGCATTGGGCGCTCAAATAACACTTGGCGAAAATTTCAGCGCGCGAGGGCTTGCCAGCGATCTCGACGCGATGCTTGCCATCCTCGCCGACGGGGAAGAGCATCCCGCCTTTCCGGATCGCTACTTTAACCAGGAGCGCGATCAACTCGCAAACAGCGTTGCCCAAGAATCCAGTATTTCCGGTCAGGCGGTCAATCGCGCGTATCTGCAACTACTGCTTGCAACCGATGATCCCGCTCTTCGCTTTCCAACCGCACGAAGCGTTGCATCCCTCACCGCCGCCGATGCGCAAGCATATGCGCGCGCGTATTGGCGTCCGGACTTAACCACCGTCTCCATTGTCGGCAATGTGACGCCTGAGCGGGCGCGGTCTGCGATGCAACGCGCATTCGGCGACTGGCAAAATACCGGAGCGCCTCCGTCCACCAGAGAGCCGGCGCTCCCGCCCGCGCATGCGGCACACGCATACGTGGGTACCGATTCGAACGACGTCTTCATCCAAGTTGGCCAACCCATCATGGCGCGCACCAGTGAAGACTATGATGCCTTCGCGCTGCTCAACCAGATTCTGGCTGGGCAGGGCGCGTTTGAGTCTCGTCTGATGAATGAAATGCGCCAAAAACGTGGGCTCGTTTACAGTGTTGCGAGCCGGCTCAATACCGATCGCGACCAAGGGGAAATAAGCATTATTCTGTCCGCTTCCCCACAAAACGTGGTCTCGGCCGTACGATTCGTTCGCGCGCAACTCCTGCGTTTTCAACGCGAGCCAGTTAGCCAAACAGAACTCACCGAAGCAAAGGCGCGGCTTATATCCGGAGCCTTGCTCAACGAGGCTTCGCCGGCGAGCGAACTGGGCGAACTCGAGGACCTCGTGCGCTTCGGATTGCCGAGCAACTACTACGCGGGAGTGAACGAACGTTTGGGACGCATCACGCCGGCCGACATCATGCGTGTGGCGCGCAAGTATCTGCGACCGGACGCGCTCATTGAGATTTACTCCGGCCCGCAAGGTGCCTGGTCAGCGCAGTGATCCAAACCATAAATCCCGCGACCGGAACGCCGCTGGAGAAATTCGACTCTACGACGCCGCTGGAGCTCGAGAAAACCCTCGCGCGCGCCCAAGCCGCCCAACGCACCTGGCGTAGCACCGCATATGCGCAACGCGCGGCAGTGTTACGCACCGTCGCATCGCGGCTGCGCGCGCAGCAAAACGCACTCGCGGCCCACGCGACTCAGGAAATGGGAAAACCACTGAGCCAGGCACGGGCCGAGGTCCAGAAATCGGCCACTGGCTGCGAACACTATGCCGAGCACGGCGAACGCTATCTCAGCGATGAACTCGTGCCTTCAGGCGCGGCCAAAAGTGTTGTCGGATACCGTCCCCTCGGAACGATCCTTGCCGTAATGCCCTGGAATTTTCCTTATTGGCAAGTATTCCGCGCGGCAGCACCCGCGTTGATGGCTGGTAACGGGATGATTCTAAAACACGCATCCAACGTGTCGCGTTGTGCCCTGGAAATCGATGCCATCTTTGCAGCGAGCGGCGCGCCTACCGGACTTTTTGCAACAGTGCTGCTTGAGAGCGAGCGCGTAGCTGCGCTCATTGCCGATCCGCGAATCTCCGCGGTAACGCTAACCGGAAGCGAGGCAGCCGGTATGTCCGTCGCGTCCGCTGCCGGGAATGCGCTAAAAAAGACGGTGCTGGAATTAGGCGGATCCGACCCCTTTATCGTACTCGCCGATGCGGACATTGCGGCCGCAGCGACGATAGCGGTCAAAGCGCGTTTCCAGAACAACGGGCAGAGTTGTATTGCCGCCAAGCGATTCATCGTCGAAGATACCGTCTACGATGCGTTTCTCGAAGCGTTCACGCACGCAACGCGCGCGCAAACGGTCGGCGACCCCATGCTCGAGGAGACCGACATTGGCCCCGTTGCACGCGATGATCTGCGCGACGCCCTGAACCGGCAAGTCCGTGCTTCCGTGGCACAAGGCGCGCGGATCACCGTTGGGGGCAATGCGCTAAGCGGCGCGGGCTTTTTTTACGAACCTACCATTGTTGCGGACGTAACGCCTGAGATGGCGGTCTTCCGAGAAGAAACCTTCGGCCCCGCTGCGGCCGTTATTCGCGCACGGGACGCATCGCATGCGCTTGCGCTAGCCAACGATTCAGACTTTGGGTTAGGTGCCAATATTTGGAGTCAAAATATTGAGCGCGCTATGCAGATGGCCGCGCAAGTCGAATCAGGCAGTGTCTTTATCAACTCCATGACTGCGAGCGACCCGCGTCTTCCATTCGGCGGTATCAAGCGCAGCGGATACGGTCGTGAACTAGGTGCGTTCGGCATTCGAGAGTTCGTTAATATTCAAACCATATGGGTCGCGCCGTCTCCATAGCGCGCAAGAAACACGGCAGGTATTCACAGCTAGGACGGTCGTAAGGCACGTCATGCAAGAAATTCTTGAAGTTTTGCGAGTGCAGTCGCCGGCACCCAAACCGCAATCCCTCGCGTTCGACGGCGAGCACCTGTGGATGGGCTCCATTGAAACACAAAAAATTTATGCGATCGATCCGACCCACTGGACGGTGCGTGACGAGGCCGCCGCGCCGGGAAAGCCCTGGGGCATGACCGCAGTAGGTGATGAATTGCGCGTGCTCTGCGGGGAAGGCGACGACGACAACCGAAACATCCGCCGCTTCGTACCGGGGCACGGTTTTAAATCTGAAGCGATACCTTGTCCAAATGATACGGGCTCGCAGCTGGGCTACGATGGCGCCCATCTCTTTGTCAGCCAATGGTACAACAAACAGATACACATGCTAGACCCATCCGGCAAGACGCTGCGTACGATCGGCAGCCCGCGCGGAATCTGCGGGCAAGTCATCGTCGGCAACTCGTTCTACTTGCTAACCACCGACGATGAAGAGCACGGCGACTACTTCATCACGCGCATCGAAGGCGCGCCCGGCGCGGAGCAAGCGCAAGATCTCGCTCGCATGCCCTTTGCGGGCCGAGCACTCGCGCACGACGGCCGCA
>JALYIF010000269.1 GCA_030775925.1 Vulcanimicrobiota bacterium
GTCGTAGCGGCAGCGATCTCCCGTAAGAAGTCGGCGCTTGCGGGATTCCCCGTGATGTGGACAACGGCGCCTTCGGCGAATGTGCCCGCATTGTACGCGATTCTGACCGGGACGTCGCGCGTTACGCCACGGCTGTCCTTGACCGTCAGCACCGTTTGCCCGACGGCTTTACCGGTTATGAGCACCATGCGCGTGCCTTGATCGACGGCCGCATCAACGAGCTGCGGGTTCGCGACAGTAATGCTGGCATCGCCGAAAATTCCATACAGATGGACTTGCGTCGATCCGCCGACGGCGACGCTGGCCGATTGCGGTTCGGCCGAAATCGGAACCGCCGTGGCCTGCGGTCCTGGCGATACCGGCGACGCTGGTACGGGACTTGGCGATACGGGTGGAGGCGAGCCGAGCGGTGCGGGGCTGGCCACGGGCGCGCTCGTGGGGACGGGCGCGGTGGTTGCAACCGGGACGGGCGGATCGGTTTGGGCGCGCAGCGAGAGCGGACATGCGACAAACAGTCCGGCCGCAAGAAGTGCGCTCAGGATCACTCGGTAGTGCAGCAAGTCCTCCGCTTTAAGCGATTTTAGCTTCGCGACTGACCGCTTTGGCCAGCAACGTTTTATACCCGACGGTCGGAAACAGGACGGTCACGAGGTCTTTTTCCGTTCGTTCCACAGTGCCTTGTCCCCACTTGGGATGGTAGACGACATCGGCGATCCGATACCCGGAGACGAGGTCATCGTTGTGGCCGCGCAAGCAGTTGTCGCACGCGCCGCAGTTGGGAACTTCATAATCTTCTCCAAAGTAGTTCAGAATGAAGCGCCTGCGGCACGACGTGGTCTCGGCGTATTGCAGCATCATTGCGAGCTTGCTCTGATCGTAAGATTTCTTGGTTTCGTAATTGGCCAGATTGAGCACCAGCTCGCGATTCTTGAGTGCATCTTCCGTCAAGCTGTATTTCGAGCGAGTCTTTGTCTCGATAAATCCCGACTTCTTGAGCAACGCCAAAATGACTTTAAGTTTCGTGAGCGGTAACTGCGATATTTTACGCATGTCGGTGAGTGAAACTCCGCCGTCTTGCGTCGAAAAATATTCGAGCGTGCCGAAGACTTTTTGGACCTCTTCGATGTTGGGATATTTGCCGGTCAAAAAGTAATTCTGTACGCGCGTGTCGCTCATGCGATAGATCAGGATGCAGCGCGAGCGCAAACCATCGCGGCCCGCGCGTCCGGCCTCCTGTGTATAGGCCTCCACCGATCCGGGCAAATCGTAATGCATGACAAAGCGAATGTTGGGTTTGTCGATCCCCAGGCCGAACGCGTTGGTCGCAACCACAGCACGAATGGACTCATCCATAAACAACTCGTGCACCGAGACGCGGTCTTGCTTCTGCAACTTCGAGTGATACACGGCCGCCGGAATATCGAGAGAATCGTGCAAGTATTTCTGAACTTCGAGCGCGTTCTTAATGGTCGCCGTGTAAATAATCCCCGTGCCCTCAAGGTTGTCGCCCTCGGAGAAAAGCGCGCGCAAAATTTTAAATTTATCGCCTTCGCTCTCTGCACGGCGCACTTCGTACACCAAGTTGGGACGGTCGAAGCCTTTGACAATGGGCTTGGTGTGGGGGATGCCCAACTGGGCTAAGATGTCCTCACGCACGGCCGGGGTGGCCGTCGCGGTAAGGGCCAAAACCGTTGGGTGCTTCAGCTTGGCAATCACGTGTCCTAGAGCCAGATACGCGGGCCGGAAGTCGTGGCCCCAATGGCTGATGCAATGTGCTTCGTCGACCACGAAAAGCGGAACTTGAAGCGCCTGCAATATGGCTACAAAGGACTCGTCCTCGAGCTTTTCCGGCGTGACAAAAACGATCTTGATCGTGCCGGAGCGGACGCGTGCGAGGGCGGCGGCTTCCTGGTCTTCGGAGAGCGTGGAGTTGAGCGCGACAACTTCGGTCACGCCCAGCTGACGCAGCATGTCGAGCTGATCTTTCATGAGCGCGATCAGCGGACTGACCACCAGGGTCGTCCCGGGTAAAAGCAAGGCAGGCAACTGGTACGTGAGGCTCTTCCCCGCACCGGTTGCCAAAATGGCAAGCGTATCTTCGCCCTCGACGACGCGGCGGACGACTTCTTCCTGGCCGGGTTGGAATGACTCGAACCCAAACTTCTCTCGAAGCTCAGCCCGCAGGTCCACGTTAATAGCTCTACCTCTTTGCTTGGCCGGCGATGACGCACAGCGCCACTCCTTCATAATGAAGAAGCGGCTCTCTGTAGAGATTCTACCCTGCGGCAGGCGCGCCTAAACTCACCTGTCAAAGTGAAGTCCGGTGTCCCTCTATCGAATTTGGCGCCCTAAAACCTTTACCGATCTGGTCGGCCAAGACGCGGTCGTCCGCACGCTCAGCAGTGCTCTGGAAAGCGGGCGCCTCGCGCATGCCTACCTGTTTTCAGGCCCCCGTGGGTCGGGGAAGACGTCGGCTGCCAAGATTCTGGCGCGCTGCATCAATTGCGCCGCCGGGCCCACTCCGGCTCCGGACAATACATGCGAAAACTGCCAAGCCATTTTAAGCGGTACCGCGCTTGACGTGCTCGAGATCGACGCAGCGAGCAATCGCGGTATCGACGAAATTCGTGCTCTGCGCGAAGCGGTGAAGTTTGCTCCGAGCGTGATGCGCAAGAAAGTGTATATTGTCGATGAAGCGCATATGCTCACCAAAGAAGGCGCCAATGCGTTTTTAAAGACACTCGAAGAGCCACCGCCGCATGCCGTGTTCATTTTGGCCACGACCGAGCCCGAAAAATTGCCGCCGACAATTCTTTCGCGATGCCAGCGCTACGCATTCCGGCGGATCGCAATTCCAATCATGATCGAGCGGATGCGCGCGATTGCAACCGGCGAGAAGATCGAAATTGATGACCAAGCGCTTTCAGCGATCGCATATCGCGCGGACGGTGGTCTTCGCGATGCGTTGACGATGCTCGAACAAGCGGCATCGTTTGCGGAGGGCGCCGTTAGCGCGCAAACGATAGATCTTGCGTTTGGGGTGACGGGTCGTAACTATGCGCGAACGCTCGTAGATTCCGTAATCGCGCACGACGCAGCGGCGATGTTAAAGACAATCGATGAAGCAAGCGACGCAGGCACCGACATGCAAGTGCTGATTCGCACGCTTATCGGTGAATTTCGCAACTTGCTTGTTGGGCGTATCGATCCCAAACTGCTCGCGCGTGATTTAGCACCAGAAGATGCGCAAGCGGCGGTTGCGCGTTCGGCAGAGATTTCGCAAGCGCAGGTGATCCGGGCATTACGCCTGTTAACCGAATCATTAGCTACCGCGCGCACCTCGGGTCATCCGCGATTGGAGCTTGAAAGCGCGCTGTTGCGCTTTGTTTTGGCGGCTGAGGATCCAACGCTGGACGCACTCAGTGCGCGCGTAACCGCGCTGGAAGGCGGCACGCAGGCTGTTGCGGCACCCCGGGCAGAAAAACTGATGCCCGCAAGACCGGTTGCCGAAAAGCACGTCGCCGAAAAGCCGGCTGCTGCGAAACTTGAGGCGAAAATGCCTGCGGTCGAAAAGCCAGCGCCGGAAAGAACGAGCGCCAATGGGGGGCCGCTATCCCTGCAGAAAATACGAGCGAGTTGGAGCAACGTGCGGATGCGGATCGAAAGCGAACGCATGCCTCTGCGTGCACCGCTGTCTCGCGCACTCCTGGATGCCCTCGACGGCAACGTTTTAACGATTAAATTGCCCAGCGAATTCGAGGCAGATATTTTGCGAGGAGAGCAGAAGCTGATCGAGCACGCGCTGGCCGATGTCGTCGGCGAGCCGGTAAAGGTAAGTTTTCGCGTCGACGGTGGCGGCAGCGCTCGCGGTTCGCGCGCACCACAACCGGCACAACCGGCGGATAATCCCGCCGATCTCTTGCAATATGCTAACGAACGGATACGGTAACCACAATGAATCAAGCGCAGCTCATGCAGCAAATGAAAAAGATGCAAATGGAGATGGCCCGCGCGCAAGAAGAACTTGCAAGCACGGTGGTAACCGGCGTGGCCGCGGGGCAACTTGTCACAATTGAAATGACCGCCGACCACCACGTGAAGAGCGTCAAGATTGCCAAAGAAGCGATCGATCCCGAGGATGCGGAGACGCTTGAAGACTTGCTTGTGGTCGCGATCAACGATGCCGTGCAAAAGGCCCAAGCCGCATCGGAGAAGCGCATGGGCGCGGTAACCGGCGGTCTAAAGATCCCCGGCTTCTAGAACTCCGTAGGACTAGACGCCGTCAGCAACATGATTGCGGGGCCCGTTCAGGCCCTGATTAATG
>JALYIF010000270.1 GCA_030775925.1 Vulcanimicrobiota bacterium
GCATAGCGTGAAGCGTCCGCTATGATTTGCGATGTTGACATCGACGGCCCGTTTGGCGGAAACGCGTCGAAGACTTGGAAAGGGGCAATGCGCCCTGCCGAACTCGCGAGGGGGTCGTTATGCGGCATGGGGGTCGGCGTTGCGGTAGACGTCGGGGTCGGCGTTGGCGTTGGAGTCGGCGTCGGCGGGTTTTGTGGGGTCAGTACCGCGTTTTGCACATTGCCCGGAGCCACGCCGGTTGCGGTTGCTCCAAACGTTGCGCTCCCAATCGCTGCGCCGTTATAGGCGACCGTAACGCCGGGGCCGGGCTGCGAAACGGTCGCTGCCGACAGTGAAGTTGCGCCGCTCGCATCGCTGTCGCTGAGCGTAATCGGGTTGCTGTACGGATCGGCCCCGATCACAACGTTGCCATCGGCGTCCTTCGCGGTCACGGTCATGGGGATCGTTGTCGGCGTGCCGATTGGTGGATTCGTCGTTTGCAAGGTGAGCGCGATCGATGTGACCACGCCATTGAGCGTCGCGGGGATCGTGTTTGTTTTGCCGGCCGCAATCGGAATCGAAATGGTCGAACGTGATAGAACATTTCCCGCGCCGCCGAGTCCGTCGTAAATCACCTGCGCAAAGGTGTCGGTTCCAACGGGCGCGGTGACCGTGACCGTACAGGTAAGCGGCGTCTGGCCGCTAGGTGCAACGCAGTTCGGAGAACCTGCCGTTAAATTTGCAACGGATGGGCTGCCGCCGTTGACCGCAATTGAAAGCGACTGCGCGGAGGATGATATATAACGCGGCCTGACCGGCTTCGAGCTGTGACCGGCTGGGCTCGGCACTTGTATAACGAACGTAGCCTGCGCCGTCTGAGGGGAGTTCGTTGGGGTCGGCGTGACGATCGGTGGCGGGTTCCCGCCTCCGCCACCCCCTCCGCACGCAGCGACAGCGGCGATGACCGTAATTGTGAGAAGGTAGTGCCGGAGTTTCACGTTCGTTGCCTCAATGTGTCGTGGGCGATGCTTCTGCGCGGCAAGCGCTTCTTACACCTTCCCAGCGCAAGGCTCACTCAACCAAGCGGCGGCCGTCTAGCATCGGCCAAGGGGAGTCCGACGCCAGAAACTGTAACGCCAGAGTATGCAAAGCGACGAAAGTCTGAAAGCTTGTGGCTGTCCTGAGACACGTTGAATGCTGGATTGTCCGGCCTGTAGGCGGGACGCAAATGCGAATGTCGAGATAGCGAGATTCGATTGCCCGGCTATCGGCCTGGGTGGCGTCGGGACCAACGACGCTAGCGGTGCACGGAACAGTGCGCAATAAAGATGAGACGTCAAACCATAATTATTCGTGTGAGGTAGATGGGCATGGATAGCATCCAAACGATCCTTGAGGCGATTCTCTTTTTTGTGTTCGGCTATGCAAGCGCCCTTTGGATACAAGAAAACAGGCCTTTCAATTACAGGCTCCCTGGTATGGCGCGAATGCTTCGGTCGGCGTCGTACTTCGTGCAGGGGACGAAAAATCCGCGGCGCACGGAAATCGCGACGTTGTTCACTCGCGCGTCGGATCAGATTGAGGAACTTGTGATTGATGATCTCCGCACAAAAGCCAAATGACCGTCGGCGCCGAGCGTAGCTATAGACTTCTGTCGGCGCTGTACCCGGTGTCTTCAAATTCGCTGAGTAGACCTTCCGTGTCCCACTGTGCCGAGCGAACGCCCGCGTCGAAACCGCTAGTAAGAAATTGCAGCAGCGTCGCGCGCGGGCCCGGTGATGAGCCAAAATGGGCGGTGGTGCAAGCATCGGATTCGGCATCTTCCGCTCTGGTCGCTCAAGGTAGGAGGCGACAAAGTGGGGGTTTCGCAGGGCCTCGATAAGCAGAAGATCACCGCCCACTTCATTTCAGGAGACAACAGATGAACGATCCGATTTGCACGCATCTCGATCACATCCATGCCGTAAAGCCCAGCGCTAAGGGGTGCGAAGACTGCTTAAAAATCGGCGCGACCTGGGTGCACCTCCGCGAGTGTCTCGAATGCGGGCACGTGGGCTGCTGCGATTCATCCGAACATCAACATGCCACCAAGCATTTTCACGCGACTAAACACCCGATCATCCGGTCTTTCCAGCCTAAAGAATCATGGAAATATTGCTTTGTGGACGAGCTAATGTGGCCGTAAACGAGGTTATTCGCGGTGCGCTCAATGAGCGAGCGGCGGTTAGATTGTCCGCGACGGGGGAACGTAGGATGGAGAGTCTTTTTTTTGGAGGAA
>JALYIF010000271.1 GCA_030775925.1 Vulcanimicrobiota bacterium
GTTAAATCCCAACACCATTGTCGTAATTGCAACGCCCGGGAAGATCAACGCCCAAGGAGCCGAGAGCCAATAGTCGCGAGCGTCATTGAGCATCGCGCCCCATTCAGGGGACGGCGGGCGCGCACCAAGACCTAAGTATGAGAGACCTGCGGCTTCCAGGGTTGCGGTAGCAATGCCCAGCGTCGCCTGCACCAGAAGCGGCGCCAAAATGTTGGGAAACACATGCCGGAGGAGGATGCGCGGCATCCACGCGCCGAGTGCGCGCGCAGCTTCAATGTAATCCAAATTTTTTACCGCAAGCACCGATGAGCGCGCAAGGCGCGCGTATTGTGGGATGTACACAATCCCCACGGCGATCATTAAATTGTTGATGCTCGGACCCAATATAGTCGTAATGCCGATGGCCAAAATAATCGACGGGAAAGCGAGCATGACGTCCATCGCAGCCATAAGAATCGCATCCAGCTTCCCGCCGATATATCCGGCGACCACGCCGGTAAACGTTCCGATCGTAATTGCTAGCCCAACAGCCACGAACCCAATACGAATTGAAATACGTGACCCGTAAATGATGCGTGCAAAAATATCGCGACCCAATTTATCCGTCCCCATCAGATGCGTGAAGCTAGGGTGCGCTGCCTGGCGTCCGAGGTCTTGGCCGAGCGGATCGCCGGGTGCAATGACCGGTGCAAAAAGGGCGGCGATCACAATGAAACCGACAATCACGAGGCCGATGATGGCACCCGGTGTTCTGCGCAGTCGCAACCAAACATCGCCGATGTACGTTCGGGACCCGCCAAGAAAGGGGTCTGCGGCCATCTTTATACTTCCATCACCACCGGTATGACGATGGGCCTACGCCGCGTGCGATTGAAGATTGATTTTGCTAGTCCATTGCGAATGTGTTCTTTGACCGTATTGACGTCACGAATGCCCTCGACCGAGCAGTTTGAAATAACATCCGAGAGCTCGTTTTTGAGTTCGGTCAACACGCCGCCGGATTCGGGCAGATACATAACACCACGAGTAACAATATCTGGTCCCGCGATCACGCGCGCTTCTTCTGCATCGATCGTAACGACCACCATCATGATGCCATCGTTCGAGAGCTGCTTTCGGTCACGTAAAACGGCTTGACCGATATCGCCTACTCCCGAGCCATCGACCATCACGTTCCCGCCGTACGTCTTGCCGATCTTATCAGCGTGCGTCTGCGTAAATTCCAGAATGTCGCCGTTCTCGACGACAAACACATTCTCGGCATCGACCCCGGTTTGGACGGCAAGCTTTCCGTGATGAACGAGCATCCGGTATTCGCCGTGCACGGGCATGAAAAATTCGGGACGAACCAGATTAAGCATCAATAAAAGCTCTTCTTGTGAAGCGTGCCCCGAAACATGCGACTTTCCATCGGTCCCGTGAATAACGACGGCGCCGAGCTTATACAGATTGTTGATCGTTTTGTAGACACTTTTTTCATTGCCAGGAATAGGCGTCGCGCTGATAACGACCGTGTCTCCCGCCACGATGCGGAACTTCTTATGGTCGCGCACCGAGAGCCGTGTGAGAGCTGACATCGGTTCGCCTTGGGATCCAGTCGTCATTACGACGACTTGCTCGGGCGGATGCTCGTCGACGTCTTCAATACGAATCACCCGCTCGGACGGCACCCGAAGATGACCGAGTTCCGACGCGAAATGAAGCACGTTTTCCAGCGAGCGTCCCAGAAAAGCGATTTTCCGGTTGAACGTGATCGCATGATCGACAACTTGCTGGATGCGCGGCACGTTGGAGGCGAATGATGCCACGATGATCCGCCCCTTGGCATGTTGGAAAATATTGGTAAACGCTTCGCCCACGATGCGCTCCGAGAGCGTGTGCCCTGGCCGCTCGGCGTTCGTGCTATCGGAGAGCATGCAAAGCACGCCCTCGTCTCCAACGCGGGCGATCGCTGCAAAGTCCGCCGGTTTCCCGTCAATCGGGGTTTGGTCGAACTTAAAGTCACCTGTATGGAACACAACACCCACCGGCGTCCGGATTGCGAGTGCGCAAGCGCCCGCGACCGAATGGTTGATATGTAAAAACTCCGTCTCAATCGCGCCGTAGCGCACGCGATCACCGGGTTTTACCATGCGAAAGAGATCATCTTTGAATTTATGTTCGCGCGCTTTGGCCTTAATCAGCGCCAGGGTGAGATCCGTTCCGACGATCGGCACTTTGAACTCACGCAGCAGATAAGGAATGCCGCCGATGTGGTCTTCGTGCCCGTGGGTCACGAGCACGGCTCTGAATTTATCGGCGCGCTCTCGCAAGTACGAAAAATCGTTGATAACGATATCAACGCCGTACATTTCGTCATCGGGAAACATCAGGCCGCAATCAACGGCGATAATATCGTCCGCCGTTTCGATCAGGGTCATGTTGCGGCCGATTTCACCGCACCCGCCGAGCGGGATAATCCGGACATAGGGCTCGCCCGGCGGGGCTGGGACAATTAAGGTATCGACGCTCAAAGGATCTCGCACTTTAGAGGGGGCTCCTTCGGCGTGAAGGGGCCTTTTGGAGGGTTAAATCATGCACATCGGCATACGCGCCGCCGTAACGGCGCTTTTCTTCGCTATTCTACTTGTCGCTCCGGCGTCCGCCTCAGCCACGGCCAACCGCCGGATTCCGGCCATCGCAAAGACCGCCCCGTCCCTGGATCTCTATTCCCAACGGGCCCGGCGCCGGGCCAGGATCATCCTAGAACTCAAATTGCTTGAAATGCGTAAGGCACACCTCGATCGCGTCCGCCAGGTTATCGAAAAACGCATTCCATTAGACTGCCTTTTCAACCAGCCGTAGAAGTCAGGCGCTATGGATCGCACATCTTTTCTTCTATCCGGGGCATCAGTTGTCGCCGCGCTTGGCTTCCCAAAAACGTCCTTCTCACAGCTAGAAGCGCGCTATGGGGGCCGTCTCGGCGTCATGGCGATACATTCCGGGACGGGCGGCCGAATCTCGCATCGCTCAGATGAACGTTTTCCGATGTGCAGCACGTTCAAACTTCTCTTAGTGGCGGCCGTGCTCAAGCGTGTTGACTCCGGCAAAGAGCATCTAGGGCGGCAAATTCCTTACAAGAAGACCGATCTTTTAGAATACGCGCCCGTGACGCGAGAACATGTCCAAGCCGGGTTTATGCGTGTTGATGCGCTGTGCGCCGCAGCAGTTGAGTACAGTGATAATACGGCCGCTAATTTGCTTCTCGACGCAATCGGCGGCCCCCATCAACTGACAAGCTACGCACGGTCGCTGGGCGACCCCGCTACGCGGCTCGATCGCAATGAACCTGGCCTCAATTCGGCGGTACCCGGCGATGTGCGCGATACAACCACGCCAGCGGCGATGGCGGCAAACTTGCAAAAGCTTTTGAGCGGCGGCACCCTCTCCTTCGCTTCGACTCGTTCGCTAAAGACGTGGCTGACCGCATCAAAAACCGGAGGCGAACGCATCCGCGCGGGTGTCCCGTCCGGCTGGGCAGTGGGAGATAAAACCGGAACTGGAAGCAATGGAAGCACCAACGATGTCGCCGTACTTTACCCGGTGACGGGGTCGCCGATTTTCGTAGCTGCCTACTACACCGGTTCAGCGAGCCCCGCGGACATGCGAAATCATGTCCTCGCCGAGGTAGGGCGCATCGTCGCTTCCCTGTAGCGCTAGGGCTGCCTTCAGC
>JALYIF010000272.1 GCA_030775925.1 Vulcanimicrobiota bacterium
AAAAGCGCTCCTTGAAAAACATGCCGAACTCGAGCACGCGAACCTGACTAAGGACACGTTCCTGGCCGGTATGAGTCACGAGTTGCGCACGCCCCTTAACGCGATCATCGGATTCACCGGAACGCTCATTATGAAGTTGCCAGGGCCGCTCACGCCCGATCAAGAGCAGCAACTCGGCATTATTCAATCGAGCGCACGTCACTTGCTGTCGCTCATCAATGATATTCTGGACCTGGCGAAAATCGAATCCGGCAAGGTCGAACTGCACTTTGAACCCGTCGTCGTGCGGCACGTGATGGACGAGGTAAGCACCAGTTTGAGCGAGATCGCCATGCGCAAAGGCTTGAGCTGGCAAATTCGCATGCCGGATGCCGAACTGCCCATTTTGACCGATCGCCGGGCGCTCCGCCAGATTCTTACCAATCTTGTAAGTAATGCCATCAAATACACCGCTGCGGGCAGCATCGTTCTCGAAGTTCTCGTATCGCGCGAAAACGAGAATGAAGCGATTCGGATTAACGTCATCGATACGGGAATCGGCATCCGCCTCGAAGATCAGGAGAAACTCTTTCAAGCGTTCATGCAAGTCGATACGTCAAATACGAGGAGATTTGAAGGAGCTGGCCTCGGATTATACCTGAGCGAGAAACTCTGCAAACTGTTGGGCGCGCGACTGAGCGCGACGAGTGAGTTCGGGAAAGGAAGTACGTTCACGCTGACGTTGCCGAAAGAACCACAATGAGCGCGCAAATTCTCGTTATCGATGATAACCAAACCAATTTGGATCTTATCGTCTATCTCTTACACGCCTTTGGCCATACCGCAACGGGGGCAATGGATGGCCTTAGCGGACTCGCTGCAGCACAAGCCGGAACGTTTGACTTAGTTTTGACCGATATTTTGATGCCGGGGATCGACGGGTTTGAGTTTGTGAAGCGCTTTAAAGCCGATACGCGGTTGCACAGCATCAACTTGGTCGCAGTAACGGCCTTGGCGATGGTAGGCGATCGTGAGCGCGTGCTCGCCGCGGGTTTCGACGGCTATATTTCTAAACCAATCGAGCCAGACCGGTTCGTTTCCGAAGTGGATACATTTTTGCCGGCGCCGCTGCGCTCGAAAGGACTGGCGCGCGATTGGCCAGCCTCCGGCGCCGAACCCGCAGCCCCGCCATCGGGTGCAACTGTCCTCGTCGTGGACGATGTTCAGATTAATATCGACGTCTTGCGCGGCGTCCTACAACCTTTCGGGTACACGATCCATGAAGCCCACAATGCTCCTTCAGCAATGAAAGTGTGCAGCGAAATACATCCTGACCTCGTGTTATGCGATCTTCATATGGCCGGTGGCGACGGCTTCGACCTTCTTCGACAATTCAAGGGCCACAAAGATTTACATGTAATCCCTGTGCTCCTACTGTCGTCTACGTCGGGCAACTCCGCCGAAAAAGCTCAAGCTCTAAAGCTCGGCGCCGTTAAATTTTTAACGCGGCCAATCGAGCCGCGTCACCTGCTCACAGAAATAAAAGAGGCACTCAAGAGATAACATGGCAAAAATTCTTATTGTGGACGATGAGCAGCATAACCGGCTCCTCTTGGCGACCGTTTTAGGCTCGGCCGGGCATACCGTACTTGAGGCAAAAAGTGGAGCTGAGGCCATCCGTATCTCACAAATGCACGACCCCGAGTTGGTTATTGTTGACCTCACGCTGCCCGACATGAACGGCACGGAATTGGTAAAGATGCTCAGGGCCGATCCCGACATGAGTGAGGTGCGTCTCGCGCTTTATACCGCTTCAACCATTTCCGCGGCAACGATGGACTTTATGAAAGCAATGCGCATTTCGATTTCAATCCCAAAGCCGGCAGAACCCGAAGAAATTCTAAACGCTGTCGATGCGGCCTTAGCCTGATGCAGCACATTGATCCGGTTTGCGGAATGGATGTTGATCCCGCGGATTCAGAACACCACATCGAGTATCAAGCGCAGCAATTCTATTTCTGCTGCGCAGGATGCCGTGACAAATTCGCGGCCAATCCCGAAAAATACACAAATGCCTCGCCCAATGAAGATAATCTACCCGTCATTGAAG
>JALYIF010000273.1 GCA_030775925.1 Vulcanimicrobiota bacterium
CTTAGCCGGCCGGCTAAGACTTATAGCGATGCGTTGGAACGCGTGGCGTCCATGCAGCGCTTGGATGACGCCTCGATTCTGCCCAGAGCCTGCACAAAGCTCTTGGATCATGGAAAGCCGACGCCGCTTGTGGTTGTCTTGCTGCATGGCTTCACGAATCATCCGGGCCAATTTGTTCAGCTTGCTCCGATGCTTCACGAGCGCGGGCACAATGTCATGATCCCACGGTTGCCCGAACAAGGCGACCGCAATCGCATGACCAAACGCATGGCTGGGTTGACCGCAGAGGCGTTGCTGGCAAGTGCATCCGAGGCGGTCGATATTGCGCAAGGCCTTGGAGAGCGCGTCGTCGTGTTGGGCATCTCAACGAGCGGGTTGCTCTGCGCCTACTTCGCGCAGTTCCGCGATGACGTTGCGCGTTCGATTCCCGTCAATCCGGTTTTTGCGATGCTGCATCTGGGCGTTCCGGTCAGTGATTTCATGGCGCGCGCACTACGCTTGCTTCCAAATTTTTTTATGTGGTGGGATCCGCGCAATAAAGAGAAAGAGCTGCCGCACACGGGCTATCCGCGCTTTCCGACCCACGCGCTTGCCCGGGCGCTCCAAATCGGAAGTCTTGTTGAGAAAGCTGCCAAAACGCAAGCGCCACAGGCCAAATCCATCGTTGTCATCACGAATGCCAAAGACCCAGCGGTAAACAACAAGGCGACGGAAAAGGTCGTGCACGCTTGGCGCAGTCGCATGCGCGATCGAGTGGATGCGTTTGAATTCACCACGCTACCCGAAAATCATGACATCATCGATCCTGAAAATCTCTATCCTCGATTGGACATTGTGTATCCGAAGTTTTTGGAGTTCATCGAATCTACGCCGTAAGGATCGCGCTGCTGATTGCCGCGTTGCTAACGTGCAGTATGCAGAGCATTCAGGGCGACGCCGGCATCCGCATCGTGGCGGCTGGCGACATTGCGTGTGATGCGGCGCATAGCGCGCGCGGCGGCCCTACCGACCTTGAGGCGCGTTGCCACTCTGTCCAGACCGCAGCGCTGATATCTGCGCTGCATCCGAGCGCCGTGCTGGCCCTCGGCGACCTTCAATATTTTGGCGAAGATCTACAGACGTTCGAACGCGGATATGGAGCATCGTGGGGAGCTTATCGCTCGATCACGCATCCCGCGGTGGGAAATCATGAGTATGAAGTCCCTTCCGCCTCGGGCTATTTTGATTATTGGGGCAAGGGGGTGGGGGAGCGAGGGAAAGGCTGGTACAGTTGGGATCTCGGGAGCTGGCACTTCATCGTTCTCAATGGGAATTGCGGTGTGCGAGAAGTCGGTGGATGTAGCAAAAGCTCCGAGCAGTATCGCTGGTTAGCTTCTGACCTCTCGCGTCACGGCCGGGGATGCCGCCTTGCCTATTGGCATCAGCCGCGCTTTTCATCGGGCCCGCATGGTAATGATTCAGAGATGGCCGACGTATTTAGCGCACTATATGCGGGCGGCGTCGATGTGGTGCTGAACGGACACGATCACAATTACGAGCGCTTCGTCCCGCTGGCTCCGAGCGAACGCGCCGATCCGCGCGGTATTCGCGAATTTGTTGTCGGTACCGGTGGCCGCAATCACTCTCCATTTTGGTTTCCGCCGCACAAAGAGAGTGCGACCATTCAAGACACGGCGTTCGGAGTGCTCCTCATGACCTTGCGGCGCACGTCCTATTCTTGGAGATTTGTTCCCGAGGCGGGCGCAAAATACACCGACAACGGCGCGGGAACTTGTCACCGCCCCTGATAAATAGCTGGAATGATGAAACGCATGATTTCAGTGTACGCAGTCGCCCTGATCTTGCTCGCAGCTTGCAGCAATAATTCGGCTTCTTCGACCGGGGCAAAGGATACAAATGCAGCGGCATCCTCAAACCAACTGTCGGTTGCTGGTTCGACGGCGCTCCTTCCGCTTGTCAAGCAGGCTGCCCAGGAATATCAAAGCGCGCACAGCGATGTGAAGATCAGCGTGTCAGGCGGGGGTTCGCGAGTGGGGTTAACCCAAGCCGCGCAAAAGGGAATTGATATTGGGGACTCTGATATTCCGCCCGCGCCCGGTCAAACGGGCCTCATCGACCACAAAGTCGCGGTTGCGACGTTTGCGGTGATTGCTAATCCCGCGGCCGGAGTAAAGAATCTTACCAAACAGCAGATACGCGACATATTCTCCGGCAAGGTTACAAACTGGACTCAGGCCGGCGGGGCGGACCAAAAAATTACAATCATTAACCGGCCAAAGAGTTCCGGGACGCGAGCCGTGTTCGTCTCATCGATCATGGGAAACGCTCAACCGACTGAAAACAGTTTGACAGAAGACTCGTCCGGCACCGTGGTCACGACAGTCGCGCAAACCCCCGGCGCCATCTCGTATGTAGCCACAGGATACTTGCGCAAGGGAAATGTTTCTACGCTGAGCATTGAGGGCGTTGCGCCGAGTGAAGCCAACGTCATTGGCGGAAAGTATGCGTTCTGGTCGTACGAACATATGTATACAAATGGACCGCCGTCCAAGGGTGCGGCCGATTTTATTAGCTACGTAGCGGCCGACACAGCCATTATTAGGCAGCTCGGATTCGTGCCCATGGCTGCAATGAAGAAATAGCTCCCACGTCGCAAAAAATTATAGCTATCCTTAAACCACTCATAAGTTGACCTTAAAGTTCCAGGCATACGCTAGAGGCGTTGACACCTTTTTGGAGCTTTCATGCGTCATTCTTTTTTGGCGCGCTGTACAACAGCGCTGCTCATGCTCGTTCTGTTTCTCAGTGTCGGGATCGCTCCGGCAACATCCCAGGCGCTCTCCACCATCCGCGGCAGCCTCATCGACCAGGCAAGCGGCCTGCCCATTGCCGGTGCGCAAGTTGACCTGATTTTTGCCGAGAAACCGGCGGGAAAAACGACGTCCGACCAGTCGGGCGGCTTTAGCTTTTCGGGACTTATGCCGGGCATTTACCACCTTGAAATCCGTGCGCAAGGCTTCGAGTCTGGCCGATCCGATGATGTATTTGCGGTGGGCGGCGGATCAACCACGATTCGCACGGCTCTGAACCGAGCAAAATTTTCTCAATCGTCATCGGCTTTGCATGAAATTGGTAGCGTTAATTCCACGCACGAAACCCTCCAAACAAGCTCGACGATCAGCCAGACCATTTCAGCTCAACAACTGGAACGGGAAGCGACCTTACGAGTCGGCGATGCGCTGCAGAATCTTCCTGGAGTCTCCAGCTTTGACTTAGATTCCGCGCCAGGCGACGATCTTGGCATCTCGATCCGCGGCTTTAAACCCAGCGAGGCGCAGGCGCTCATCGACGGCCACCCAGTAGGCCCGATCGGCGTTTCAGCCGGTGGTGGCACACGAACCTATAATTACCAACTCTCGCCCTCGTCGGCACTCAACAACATTCAAGTGGAATATGGGACCAGCGGATTAAGTCTCTATGGAATCGACGCCATTGCAGGGACCATTGATTTTCAAACGATGAACCCGACGAAGACTTCCCAAGTCAGCGTTAATGAAGGCATTGGATCCTTTGGCCGCGCGCAGACCACGGTTAAGGCAAGCGGTACTTTTGGAAAACTGGGTTATGCGCTGGAAGGTGGACTTACCGGCACATACGGGGGGTTCAAAAATGACACATTTTCGCAAAATGCGCTGCTCGCCGGTAGTAATACCCCGAGTGGCTTGCCCGATGTGAGTCCAACCACCGTTGCAGCGAATACCTGGAATGTGACGGGGAACTACATCGTGCGTAACGGACTCCTCAAACTTCGCTATGATTTGCATCCGAATACCGCGCTAACGTTTACCGCTTACTCGGCGGCGTCTTTCGATGACAAAACCGGCAACGGCGATAACGACGCATGGTCTCCGGAATATACCGGATATGTGTTCGACCATACGGCCGGCACCACTCCGGGATGTGCGGGTGTATCGGTGATCACCGCCAACGACGCGGCCGGAAATGCAACAGCGTCCAACTGCTATACGCGCAGTCAATATGTCTCAGCGTTTAGCGGTGCGTTCGGGGGTACTCCTCTGGCATACCAATCTCTGCGAAACCAAGATTATAGCTTGCGCTTGTCCGGCCACCGTAAAAATGCGTATTTCACCGGGGATGTGTTCCTCGACACATTTAATACCTACTACGATCGCAACCAGAACGGTTTCATCAACAATTACTTGACCGTCGGTGAGAAACTTGGCGAAGAGTTCGTAACCGAAAAGAATACGCTGGGATTCGGCATTTTTGGTTACGGACAGACGCTGCGAAATTCTACATATACGACAACTGGCCACACGGATAACCCGAGCCTGGAAAACGCTTCGTTTAACTACTACGTTCGTGACTCATGGAATCCCAGTGCGCGGTTTGCTATGCAGGGCAGTGCTTGGTTAAAAAACTCGTCCGTAACCGGCACCACGGCGTTGCTTCCGCGTCTTTCAATGACGTTCCATCCCGATCCAAACGACGTTATCCGCGTGAGCGCCGGTAAAGCCCAAGGTATTCCCAATATCGGCCTTAAGAGCTTAGCAACTGCTTTCAATCAAACGCCGAGCAACATCAACCCGAATTGCACGCCCACCGGCGTTACTTCGGTCGCCAACGCGCCAAACCCAAACCTGAAGCCGGAGACCGGAACCGATCTTGAATTGAGCTTTGGCCACCGGTTCCACGACGATAGCAGCATCCAAGTCATCGGCTTCGATATGAGCGAACAGAATGTCATCTTCAGTAGCGTTCTGCCACTGGCCTCATTGGGGATAACGCCGCCACCCGGCCTGACATTTGGCCCAGGCGGCTATCTGTCGCGTATCGCCGGGTGCAATCCGGCAGCTACCGTTGCAAATCTTGGTGCAACCGCGCCCTCCAACGCAGGCGGCGGCCGGTACCGGGGCTTCGACATAACTGGGCGTCTTCGCGCCAGCAAGAAACTGTACTTTGATTACTCGTATGATGCGCTCTCCGCCAAGTTGTTCAATGAGCCCATCATAGCGTTGCAGTCCGACCCGACGCTGCTGGATGGGCAGCAACTCAACAAGGTTCCGATTCACAAAGCGTCTATTGGCTTTGATTTTAGCGATCTGCGAGGTCTCGAGGTCCGAGTTGACGGCTACTTCGTCGGCAGTAACAATGCGCTGCTGCGACCCGCGTACTCGTATGCAAATGGCTCGATCACGAAAGACTTCAAAAACCTGACGCTCAATATCGGCGTAAGCAATATCTTCAATAGCGTGTCTGACCGTTTTGGCCAATTCGGCCTCGCGACATTTCAGCCGGAAAACCGTTACGGCACCGATGCCAGCGCTCTTGATCAAGCGTTCGCGGGTCTGCCTGGTGCGGCCGGCGAGCGCTTTGGCCTACCACCGCGAACGATTGTGTTCAGTATCACGCGCCGCATTTAAGATCATCCGGCTAAGTCGAAAAAACGAGCGCTCAGCGCTCGTTTTTTCTATTCCTTGCTCGGCGGGGCGGAAAGGCGTACAATAAGAACATCTTAAGAATCTTAAGAAATATTAAGGTGGATTGGTCCGATGCGCCTATTCGCTCTCTGTAGTCTGCTCCTAATCCTGTGCGCGCCCGCACTGAGCGCGGCGCCGGACGCCGCTCAAGCGACAGCTGTGCTCGTGGTGGGAGAGTTCGAGGGTCACCATGCCTTTGGAAGCGGTGTCATCATCGGAATCCACGCCGGGCTCCGGATTGCAACCGCCGGCCACGTTGGCGTTCTCACAAATGCCAAGGTCATCACGCAAGCGGGTGAGGAGCTCTCCGTTACGAGCGTCCATTTTATACCGGGCTATGATCTCGCGCTCTTGCAGACGGCGCCCACGCGCATGATGTACGCGGCTGCCCGGCGAGCTGAGCGCGTTACGAGGAATCAAGCTGTCGACGTGTGGGGGTACGGCGCCTGGTCAGTACCAAGAAGGCTTGCCG
>JALYIF010000274.1 GCA_030775925.1 Vulcanimicrobiota bacterium
ATTCACGGCATGAATCGAGCCGGTGATCGCAACAATCCCCAGCACTAGCCAAAACCAGTGCGGTACGGTGAGATACCAGAAGGCTTGCCCAGAAAGATGGGCGGCGAAGATTGCGTCTCTTGGAAAAAGCAGCGTGCTGTCATTAATCCATCGCATAAAAATGATTGCAACCAGGGCTGTGGCCAGATATTTTGTGCGCGCCCGCAATCCCAGATTTCTGCCGCGCACAATAGACATGTAATCGTCCACGAAGCCGATTGCACCGCAGGCGAGAATGAGAAAGAGTAAGGCATCGAAGCCAGCGTCTCGGTGGCGATTAACGAGCGTTAGCGTGAGCAGTGGAACCAAGAACACGAGCCCGCCCATCGTCGGCGTCCCTGATTTTTTCTGATGCGATTGAGGAGCATCCTCATAGGCATGCTGTTTTAACTGAAATCGGCGAAGCAGCACGAGCAGCAACGCACCCGCCGCAATCGTCTCAACTGCAAAGCCGATGATGCAAAGTAGCGTCAGTGACGGCGACGTAGCCGGGTACATGCCTGCGTAGTTGAGTCCGCCGATCATGCCGCACCCTCAAATAATGGATTTGCGCCACTGGTGCGCCATTTGAGCACCACTACCGGCGTCTGCTCATCCGAATTGCCGTGCGGATTCGAGAGGAGGGCAAACTCAACGTTTTTCCGGCTGACGCCTGAGGACGCGCCGAGAACTTTTGCTTTCTCCAAATCGTTTGCATCAACGATTGCGCAGTCAATTCCGGTCCGGTCCTTGAGCGACTGTGCATAGGCGTCCGGCTCTTGCGGTGAAAAAACAATCGCACGTTCGAACGGCGGTAACGTTCCCGTGTAGCCGTCGATGGCAGTTATCGCTTCCCCCATAACGTGGTAGAATAAGCCGCGCTTTCCAACGAGCCGGCCGAGAACGTGCATGACGGCGGCAAACGCAACTTTCTGCGCGCCCGCCTGATCGATCACAATTTGCAGAGACTCTGGTTGACTCACCGTTGCCAGCGCCCCCGCATGTTGTGATAAAAAATACGCGAGGCGCGAGGGCCGTACAAATTCCGCGCCGACGGCTTGGCCTTGCGCAATCGCAACGGCCGTCTCGGAGATCGCAATAACATCGCCAGGGCGCGCGATCCCTTGCACCGCGTCGGCAACGATTGCAATAAAATCTTCGCCCGGATGGACGATTTGCGTGCGCACCGGCACTGCGACGATGCCTGTAGGAAGTTCCGGGCGCGCAATCGCGAGCGGTCGACTCATGAACGCATTCCTTCGAGCACTTCCTCAAGCCGGTATTTGCGAGAACCTTTCAGCAGCACGATATCGCCTTCCGCTGCATGTTCGCGCAACCAGGAAATCGCATCAACATTATTTTCAAATCGCACGACGCGGTGTTCGTCTAGACCACCGCTGAGAGCGCCGGAGGCTAATTGCTCGGCGTAATCACCGCCAACGAGGACGAGATCCAAACCCGCTTGGGCCGCATGGCGTCCGACGGTCGCATGCATCTGCGGCGCACCCGATCCTAATTCGGCCATGCTGGCTAGGACCGCGATGCGACGATGACCCGGTTCTTGCGCGAACGCATCAAGCGTTGCAAGCATACCAGTTAGCGACGCATTGTACGCATCGAAGATCACTTGCACACCGCCGGAAAGGGCGATGCGCTCGTAACGGCCGCTGGGCAATTCCAGGTGGGGAATTGCGGCAATTAAGTCTTCAACGGCGCAGCCAAGCTCGATGGCACCGGCCAGTGCCGCCGCGAGATTCTCCAAATTATAGTCGCCCGGAAGGCGCGCATCGATGTGATATGTTTGGACATCGTCGCCCTCAATCACAACAACCGTATGGCGATCTTGTAAGAAGACCCCGCGTTCGCTCGGATGAATGTTCGGCAGCGTTGCCTGGCCGAAGCCGAACCAGCGTGGCGGGCGTTCCAAACCACCTGCGCGCGTCCGCGAGACCTCATCATGCACGTTTAAAACGGCGGCAGCGCCTTGCGAAAAGATCGCCCATTTTGTTTCTGCCAGGCGTTCCGGTGAGCCCATGATTTCCAGATGTGCTTCCCCCACGTTGGTAAGAATGCCAACCTGGGGGCGGGCGATCGTAACCAGCTCCGCAATGTCACCGAAGTGGCGGGCGCCCATTTCAACTACCAGTGCCTGCGTCTCCGTCGAAACAGCCAACAATAGTTTACTGACGCCGATTTCATTGTTTTCATTCGCCGGGGAGGCGAGCACCGCCGTGCCAAACGCCGTTGCGAGCAGCTGGCTTAACAACACTTTGGTCGTAGTTTTTCCGGTGCTTCCTGTGATGGCAATCACCGGGCCGGAAAACTTGTCGCGCGCCGCTCCCGCAAGTGCCATGTACGCATTTTTAGTATCTGCCACAATCAGCGTAGCTACTTCTAAAACGCGATTCGGAGCCGCATCGACGACAAGCGCGGCCGCACCCTTCTCCAGCGCCTGATCGATGTACGCATGCCCGTCGAAGCGATCACCGCGCAATGCGAGGTAGGTTTGTCCCGGAGCGATCGTGCGCGTATCGATTGACACATCGATCGCGGGCCGCGGGAGCACTCCGCCTTGTACTTTGGCCGCCGTGGCACGCGCTGCTTCTTCAAACGTCAGCGTCATAGCGATTCCTGCGCGCGGGCTGCAAGCGCTTCCTGAGCAACGGCGCGGTCATCGAACGATAACGTTTGATTGCTGAGGATCTGATACGATTCATGGCCTTTGCCTGCAATAAGCACCACATCGCGATCGTGCGCTTGCGAAATTGCAGCGTGAATCGCTTCGCGTCGATCCAGAATTAGTTGATATGGGCGAGCCCCGATTCCGGCAAGTATGTCGCGGGCGATTTCACCGGGCTCTTCGCTTCTTGGATTATCCGAAGTAACGATGACGGTATCGGCGAGTTCGGAAGCAACCTTGCCCATCTGCGGGCGCTTGCCCCGGTCACGATCTCCACCGGCACCAAAGACCACAATGAGCTTTCCGCTCGTCGTTTCTCGCAGCGTCCGCAAGGCGTTCTGCAAGGCGTCCGGTGTGTGCGCGTAATCCACAATCACATCCAGACCATGTGCGCCAACGTGCTCCATGCGGCCGCGAACAGGGTCCAGTTGCGCGAGCCCCTGCGCAGCGATGACGGGATCGATGTGTAGGATGCGCGCTACGGCCAGGGC
>JALYIF010000275.1 GCA_030775925.1 Vulcanimicrobiota bacterium
CAAGCGCGCGTCGCTCCCTACCAGCGTTGCACAGGCGCTTCTTGAGCGAGGTACATTGTTGGACCGCATCGACACGTCGCCCGTCCTTGAGGCGGCGGCCGGCGTTACGGCAACCGCCGTTTCGCGCGAACTGTTCATCAACATCGGCGAGGCCCGGTCCTCACTTGGCCGCTTTGGACCATTGAATGCAACGCTGCATTCCTACCGCCGGTCTAGTGCGGTGCAAAGTGCCACCGATGCCATCATCGAAGCAATGTTGGAGATCATCGGACGCCGCGCGCCGGTCCTTCCGTTTTTGCCCACGTCGGATCCCGGCGTGTTGACGGTCGCCTCGGAAGCCAAGCACGATGCCGTCCGCGAGACCATCGTGCGCAAGGCCATCGCCAACTTACCGGCTGCGCACACGCTTGAAGGCATCGTGTGGTCGGTGGAGTCCGTGTGGAACCGCGAAGCGACCCTTCTGCTGTTGCTCGTCATCTGGCTGAGCGAACTCAAACCCTACATCGAGGGCCGGATCGCCTTTTCAAGCGAGTTGCGCGGATATTATGAGGCCTTAGGGGAGGCGCTTGGGCTGCATGTAAAAATCGGCACGATGCGCCAAGCCTATTGGTCGCTCAGCCACGGCGCACGCGCAATTTGGACGCTCGATCCCCGGCCCCGGGAAGTCGCTGAGATCCGCAGCAATGCTTCGGCGGCGCGTTTCGTGAAACGCGTACAGCATCTTTTTGTCGGTTCTGCGGTGCGAACCCAAGCGATTCACGCGCTTACAACCCATCTTGCAAAACGTACGCACGTCTCGGTCAAACGAATTCATGAAGCACTTAGCGCCGTTACCAATACCACTCATAGCACAAGGACTTAAAGACTACCGATGAACGTCACCGACCTTTCGATCATGAAAGCCCTTAAAATCGGCAAAGTTCCGAACCAGGGGACCCGCCATATTTGCGTTGGCCGCGATCTCGAACTTGCCGAATTCGGCCGAGTGCTGGATTTCGCGCGGCATGGCGGCTTTGAAACCCGCTTCTTACGCGGGGACTACGGTTCAGGGAAGACGTTTATGTGCAGCGTCGTCCGAGAGCTTGCCTTCGAGAAGCATATGATTGTTTCGATCATCAATTTGAGCCGTGAAGTACCCTTCGGGAAGCGGGATCTGGTTTTGAGTGAAATTCTGCGCGGCCTGCGTACGCCCAGTTCTGGAAATGCATGCGCCCTTGATGAAATCGTGCAGCAGTGGTTCGGCAAATACGACCCCGGCACGCCACTACAAGAAAACACGGTGCTCGACAATGCGATCAAATCGGTGTCCACCGGCGATGCTGGACTGGCCATGGCCTTACGCGCGTACTATCGCGCATACTGCGATGGGAACGATGCCCTCATGCAGGGCGCGATGGATTGGTTACGCGGTGAAACCATCCCCGCCGATGTCCGCAGCCAACTCAAAGTTGTCGGAAAGCTGAATGCGGAAGGCGCCTTCCGGCGCCTGCGCGGCATCTGCGCGCTCATGCGGGATGCCGGATATCCCGGTTTGGTTATTCTGATCGACGAAGTTGAATCAATCATGCGCTTGGCAAAACCGCAGCGAGATGCGGCTTACACTTCGATGCGCGAACTTATCGATATCGGCAGCGATGAGTTCCCATATTGCTTTCTGCTCTTCGCCGGGACGCAACTATTTTTCGAAGATGAATTCAAAGGCGTTGCTTCTTATCAGGCACTCTTTCAACGCATTCGGTCCCAGCAGGTCGGCAGCGGACGAGATCTGCGCCAGCCGATCATTCGCCTGGAAGAATTCGACGAGCACGCCTTGTGGGAAGTCTCTATTCGCGTTCGGGAACTGCACGGTTCAGCGTATGAGTGGGATGCCGCGGCCACATTTGCAGATCAAGAGCTTCAGGCATTTATCCGGACGGCCGGCGCAAAATTCGGAGAGATACGGCAGAAGCCGCGTGCCTATCTCAAGGCCCTGGTCGACATGCTCGATGCGCGGCAACAAGGCCTCGACGTCGCTAGCGATACCTTAATCGAAAGCGCCGCAGCCGTGGAACGTCAAGACGCGCACCTCGACGACACCTTTGTCGAAGCGGTCGCTTGAGCTACGACCGCTTAGAGCACGGCGTTCAACGATGGATCGATAACCACAGCTGGAACGAGTGGACGCCGATCCAAGCAAAAGCGATTCCGCAGATCTTGGACGGGTATGGGGCCCTCATCGTCGCGCCCACAGCAAGCGGAAAAACCGAAGCGGCCATCCTGCCGATGATCTCCGAGATCGCGCGCGCAAAATTGCCCCCCGTCGCCCTGCTGTATATTTCTCCACTTCGGGCACTGATCAACGATCAAACACGTCGCGCTCAGATGCTCCTGGAAGAAAATGGACTGGAAGTCGGATGGTGGCATAGCGATTTAGGTCCAAGCGCGCGCAAAAAGATGTTGCATTCACCACCGCATGCGCTTTTTACAACGCCGGAATCAATTGAAGTCATGCTCAGTTCGG
>JALYIF010000276.1 GCA_030775925.1 Vulcanimicrobiota bacterium
TCTTCAGACAGCGCCGGGTCGCAGCATGAGAACATCATCCGCAATTCGTCGTCTTTGATCGCCTCCGCACGAAAACATCCGTTGACCGTCGGGACAAGGGTCCATTCGCTCTCGAGCAGGCGCTCGAGTTCGGGGACGAGATTGCGAGCGGTGCGTTCGCGCCGTAAATGGTCGATCGCTCGGTTCTTGGCGGCCAGCATCAGCCACGCGGCGGGGTTCTCCGGCACACCGCGCAGTTTCCAAACCTCAAGCGCGCGGCAGAAGGCGTCTTGCATAACGTCTTCTGCCAGCGCGAGATTATCCAATCCGAAGATTCGCGTCAGGGCGGCAACGATTCGTCCCGACTCGTGCCGGAAAAGTTGTTCGCCCGGATCCATTTACATCTTCATGACCGGACGGACTTCAACCAAGCCGCCGCGTTCGAATATCGGGCACCCGCCGGCCAACTCGGCTGCCTGCGTGAGATCCTTGGCTTCAATGAGCGTATAACCGCCGACAAGATCCTTCGACTCTGCATAGGGACCGTCAGTAATTGCCGTACGCGCCCGTACGACCTTGCCCTCGCCTTCGAGCGGCTGGCCACGATCTTTTATGTGACCCTTGGCTGCAAGCTCTTGCATCCAGGCAGTCCATTTTTCCATAATTTGCTCGCCCTCGGCGGGTGAACTGGGCCGCCCGCCGCCGCGATAAAGATAAACAAATTCACTCATGCTAGATTCTCCTTATGCAACCAAGACGTTTGAGCCCTACAAAAACCGACATCTAGTACTCATCGCGTCGCTTCCACCACAGACCCGCTTCATTTTCGTTGCGTCCGAGCGGCGCCCGATCCAGCCACTGATACATGCCCCACAGTCCGTCAAGGCCGCGAGCGTACGCCGAGTAGGTGAGATAAACGACGCCGTCCTTTAACACGAAAGCGCTGACGCCGGGCATTTCGCGCCGGTATGTCTGCCAGTCGGTACCGCAGCCGGCCGCGAGTTCTTTCGCCCAGTGTTCGTTTAAGGCCAGTGTTGGACGCGTATCCTCGGGACGAAAATTGTACTCGATCGTTCCCGATTGCTGCTGGTCTTGCGTGCAACCCGCTTGAAAATCAAGGTTGAAATCGCTGCCGAACGACGATGCCCATGGGAACGTCCAGCCCATACGTTTCTTGTAGCTTTGCAATTTCTGAATTGGCGCGCGCGAAACCGCGCAGAGCGTGACGCCGTGATGAGCGAGGTGACTAGAGAAACCGTTGAAACCGTCGGCGATCGCCGAGCATGATGGGCAGCCCGCACTATAGTCCGCACCGAACATGAAGTGGTAGACAAGCAGCTGCGAGTTTCCGGCAAAGAGATCCGCTAGCGTTGCTGGGCCACTGTCCGTGTCGAAACGATAGTCCTTATCGATGCGCACCCACGGCAACTCTTGACGGCGGCGTGCGAGCTCGTCGCTGCGGCGCGTGAGCTCCTTCTCGTCTTTGAGCAGCGCTAACCGTTCTTTGATCCACGCTTCATGCGTTCCGATCCTGTGTTGCAGTGTCGCGTTGGTGGGCATATTATCGGCTCCTTAAGTTCTGGAATACGGTAAGCATCGCGTGCCAGGGCATTAGCATGAAACCCATGATCGCCAAGAGCGCGGTTGTCGCGCAACTAGGACACATGTGTGTCAGTTCCGATGCCGGCTGCCCGCACGAGCTCGGCATACTCCGTTTTATAATGCGCGAATAAGTCTGCCACTGATTCCGGCGCGCGCCCGTCTGCGCAAGCGGAAAGACGTTGGAGAAACGCGTGCCAACCCGCGCCGTGCGCTAACATTTCGTTCTCGGGAAGACGCGAGTGCGTGAGTGTTAGCCGCACGCCCGCACCTTCTTCTGAGAGTTCCCAGCGGACAAGTGAATCGGTAACCGCACCCACGGATGCATCTTCTTCATTCCACGTGTATTCAAGAACATGTGGCGGCTCACAGGCGGTGATTTGTCCAGTTGCTCCCATTTCGAAGCGTACCTCGCCGCCGAGACGCTCGGCGACCACCCCGTCGGAAAACCATTTAACTAACTGCTTGGGATCTGTCAAATACGCCCAGACGCGGTCAATTGGTCCGGGAAGGTGCCGAACGAACAGCAACGTGCTGCGTTGCGTGATGGTGGCGAGTTGGGTCATGAATTCTTGTCCTCATCGTGAAGTGCGCGCTCGAGTGCATCGAGATGCGTGGTCCAGAAAACACGGTACCGTGAAAGCCACGCGTCGATCTGGGCCAAGCCTCGGCCATCTATGGAGTACATCCGTCGTTGGGCGTCCCGGCGCGTTTGCACCAAACCGGCATTCCGCAATGTGCGAAGATGCTGCGAGATGGCAGGCTGCGTCAGCGTAAATCGTTTGGCGAGATCCCCGGCCGACCGCTCGCCGCCGGCAAGAAGCTCGACGATATGGCGTCTGGTAGGGTCGGCAAGGGCCGCGAAGGCTTCCATGCGTTCATATTAAAGCATAGACTTATATAAGTCAATACTAATAATCTATTTGCGGGAAAGCCAGGCTCCCAGCATGCGGAGATCGAGGCGCTTATTGAGCTGTGCGCACGTGCTCGAACAAATATGTAGATCCGCCAGCCGCTCTCGCATCTCGTTGCGCGATTGCATAAAGTACTGCTCGATCATTGGATGGGCGTAAAAAATTTCGTTGCGAATGCGGAGATTGCGAAAGCGCCGGTGCGCAAAACGCTCGACCGGGGGCTCGCCCACAAAACAGGTCAGCAAGCGCAGCTGCGCGCCATACTCCGGCTGGAGTTCGCGTAGGCGGCGCATGGGATGTTCTGAATATCCAATTTTGACCGAGCGCTCGTCGACGCGCATCAAATACACGAAGCCATATTTATATCCGCAGAGTTCTTCTAGGGGCGAGAGCGTGTAATTCGTGCGCGTCACTTCGCCGCTTTGAAGCCAGCTCCAAGCGACGGTTTGAAAACGCGTGCACGCGTCTTGGATTTGTTCAATCATAGGCACCCCGTAAATACCACCGGCCTCCTTGGTGAAAGATCCGGTACAACGCGCCGTCTTCAAGCAACACATCATATTCGTCTCGCACCACCGGCTGTTCAAACCACGTTTCATCAATTCGCCACGGCCCCGCAAAATCGAGCACGGCTTGGGGTGGCGATCCGACAAAGGCCGGCGCACTCTTGCGAACATGCACATCGATTTCATGCACGTGGAGTAAGCGCAATTGCGGCGGGACATCCGTCATCGGGAGCGCCGAGATGCCCGGTGGCAGCGCCGCGGGCATTCGTGCAAAGCGTTCGTACGTGAATTGAGATTCCGGTCGATGGGCCGGAAGCACGTGCGCACGTGCGGGTGAATCGGCAAGCGCTGCTTCTAATCGCGCAATCGCAAGTTCAACGACCATGGGGTCGGGATCGCTTCCCGCAAAGAGTGTCGCGGGAACTCCACCGTCTTCAAATTGGGTAGCTTGCAGCCAGAGGCCCGTAATCGGCGATTCAAAGAGCAGCCCTTCAACTTTGGCCCGGGCGAGATCGAACAGCATGGTTGCGTCTGCGGTGGGCTGGGCAATGCGAATCTGGATCTCACGCACATCGGCATTCTCGCACTCAAGACGCAAGACCAGCATGCCGGCGCGCTTTCCTAAGCGCGATAAATCTTCTTGTACCCGGCTCACAAGCATTCGCAAAGCAAAATACACCTGCTCTTCAGATTCGGCGGCTCCTTCACCGGCGAGGCGTGCTTCAATCTGCAAATGATGCGGGCGCGGCAAAAACTGAGTAAGATCAATCCCTTGCGCGTGGCGATGCCATTGCGTAGCGCGCTTTCCGAAGCGCCGTACAAATGGGCCGTGCGGAAGTTTGGCGAGATCTCCTAGCGTTGCAATGCCGAGCAACTGTAAGCGCGAGAGCATCTCCGGTTCGATATCTAAAAGATCGATTTCCAAAGGGGCCAATAACGCACGCTCGGCACCAGACTCACACACCGTTCCGTCTTTGATTCGTGCCGCTGCCCGTGCAGCGAACATTGTGTGGGCCGCTCCCACACGTACCGGGAGATCGAATCCGTTCAATGCCGTACGTACTCGCTGCATCCACGCTTGCGGCGTTCCGGAGACGCCTTGCATCCAGAGATAGGCAGTTCCCTCGCCGCGATCGTCAATCAATGGCGATACGCAGTCTAAGGCATCCAAGATATCGTCCCAAATCTGGGCAGAGCGCAGTGGGTCGTGCACAAAAATTACCGCGTCGCTGACGACGGCTTGCGCTTGCAAAACCGTCATTCCCACGCGCGCGCCACGGCGCTTGGCTTCTGTGCTAAGATCGATGACTCGTCCGCGCTCCCGCTTATCGGCCAGAAGAATGGCGGGCGGGCAAACCCGGGCACAGGCGTGTAGCGCCACCTCCAGGCGATAGGATGGAACCGTCATACAGACTAGCATCAATCAAACACTCATGAGACATCGTCTCACCCAAGAGTTAAGAAAAAATTAAACACGTACCATTTTCGTAGGCGGCTTCTGTGAAAACACCAGGGAGCGTTCACGGAGTGCTCCTTCTTTTTTTGCAATAACACGAATACAGGCGTGCATGCCGGGAGCCGCCCGTTTATTTTTGATAACGCCCGCATCGATTTCATACCCGGCGAGTTCGCAAAAAGGCCCCGAATTATGGGTCCAGAGTACACGCGCGATCGCACATTGAACGCGTGCGCTCGCACAATATCCGAGTTCGGTAGAAGCTTGCGGACCGAGAACGACAAGCAACGCGTTCGCGCGATGCGCTAAACTTGCCAGCCGCGACCAAACGGCGGATTTCACCGCGATCACCGGCATAAGCACGATTCCAAATGCATGCGAGCGCAAAAGAATATCGGCAGCCCGTGCCACCCCAACAGCATCTTGTGCCGGCATAATCAGCAGGCGGTCTAACCGGACTCCCGCTTGCGATAAAGCCGGCGGAAAGAGCGTGGCATCATCAACGGCCGCCGCCAGGCCGCACCGGGTAGCGACCGCCAAGAGCCGAGCCGCAATAGCGG
>JALYIF010000277.1 GCA_030775925.1 Vulcanimicrobiota bacterium
CACCTTTTCAAGCACCGCCAGGACCTCGCGTAACTTGGCTGGCTGATTGACTTCCCAATCTTTTTGCGGTGCGAGACGAACGCGCGCACCGTTTGCTCCGCCGCGTTTATCCGAGCCGCGGAAACTAGCCGCCGACGCCCAAGCCGTCGACACAAGCTGCGAAATTGACAATCCCGATGCGAGGATCATGCGCTTGAGCGCAGTGACGTCGTTTGCGTCTATGAGTGGGTGGTTTACCGCGGGAACCGGGTCTTGCCAAATTAATTCTTCATTCGGGACCCAGGGGCCGAGATAGCGCGACCGCGGGCCCATGTCGCGATGCAGCAGCTTGAACCATGCCCTAGCGAATTTATCTGCCAATTCATCCGGATGCTCAAAGAAACGCTTGGAGATCGGTGCATAGTGCGGATCAACTTTGAGCGCGAGGTCGGACGTGAGCATCATCGGTGCATGCCGGCGCGACGGGTCGTGCGCATCTGGCACGGTGCCGGCGGCCGATGCATCCTTGGGTGTCCATTGCTTCGCGCCCGCCGGGCTCTTCGTTAATTCCCAATCGTATTTGAAGAGATTTTCAAAGTAATTGTTGTCCCACTTAGCCGGGGACGTTGTCCAAGCGCCTTCAAGTCCGCTTGTAATCGTGTCAACGCCGTTGCCGCGGCCAAAACTGTTCTTCCATCCAAAACCTTGTTCTTCGATGCTCGCGCCTTCTGGTTCCGGGCCCACATACTTTGAGGCGTCTGCGGCGCCGTGAACCTTGCCGAATGTGTGGCCGCCCGCAATGAGTGCAACGGTTTCTTCATCATTCATCGCCATGCGGCCGAACGTCTCGCGAATGTCTCGTGCGGATGCGAGCGGATCGGGATTTCCTTGCGGTCCTTCCGGATTGACGTAAATCAAACCCATTTGCACGGCCGCAAGCGGCCGTTCTAACTCACGATCACCCGTGTAGCGTTCGTCGCCGCCGAGCCACGTTTTCTCTTGCCCCCAATAAATGTGTTCTTCGGGTTCGAACGCATCTTCGCGGCCGCCACCGAAACCGAATGTTTTGAAGCCCATCGACTCAAGAGCGCAGTTGCCCGCGAAGACGATGAGATCGGCCCACGAAATTTTATTGCCGTATTTTTGTTTGACCGGCCAGAGGAGCCGGCGTGCCTTGTCAAGATTGGCATTGTCGGGCCAGCTATTGAGCGGCGCAAAACGTTGCATGCCTGAACCTGCCCCGCCGCGGCCGTCACCTGTGCGGTATGTTCCCGCGCTGTGCCAAGCCATGCGAATGAAGAAGGGTCCGTAGTGACCGTAGTCCGCCGGCCACCATGCCTGCGAATGCGTCATCACCTCAAAAACGTCGTGCTTTAATGCGTCTAAATCGAGCTTTTTGAACTCCGCGGCGTAGTTGAAATCGGCGCCCATCGGACTCGACTCGCCGTTGCGGTGAAGCACCCGTAAGTTCAACTGGTTGGGCCACCACTCGTGGCGTGATAACACGCCCGCCGGCTCGTGTGTGCCGGTCGGAACCCCGTGCGCCACGGGGCAGCCTCCATTTGTTTGCGTCGTTTCTTTTTCAAGCATAGTTCAGCCTAGCACAATAAAGCGGCCCCGTGAAATCGATTTTTCAGAGGGATTTAATCGGTTTTGCCGATGAATGAAGTCTTCATGGCCCAAATCCCGGTATCGTCGCTCTCGTTGCGGGACCTCGAGTATGCTGTAGCCGTCTCGCGAGAACTGAACTTTGGCCGCGCGGCAGAGTCGTGCGGCATCACCCAATCGACCCTTAGCGAGCAGATTCGCAAGCTTGAATCAACCTTGGGCGTCACGCTGTTTGAACGGACGAAGCGCAGCGTTGTGCCGACGGTGCGCGGCGCTTCCGTGCTCCAGCAAGCACAGGCTCTGCTTGGAAATGCACAGCGCATGCTTGACGAAGCGCAACGGAGTGCCGCGCCGCTTTCCGGCGAGTTGCGTCTTGGCGCGATTGCGACACTCGGGCCGTACTACTTACCGTCCGTGATTGCGCTGGGCCGCCGGCGCTTTCCGAACCTTGCGTTACGCCTGCGCGAATCGACAACTGACCAATTGCTGGCCGCATTGCGCAATGCGGAGCTTGATGCCATCTTGGTAGCTCTTCCTGTGCCGATGGATGGCCTGGTCGCCGACCCACTTTTTTTCGAGCCGTTCCGGTGTGCGTGTCCGAGCGATCATGAACTCGCGACGCGTAAACGCGTGCGCCTGCGCGATCTCAAGGCCGGTACGCTGCTGCTCTTAGTTGATGGCCACTGTCTGCGCGATCAGGCCCTTGCGCTTTGCCAACAGTCGCTGCCGAACCATACCCGTTATGCAAGTTCGCTTGAGATGCTGCGCCACATGATCGC
>JALYIF010000278.1 GCA_030775925.1 Vulcanimicrobiota bacterium
GACTGGCACCGTGGCGCATCGGCAGCGTCGGCATTCCAATCGCCATCACGGACGGCGAACACGACTATGCGCTCGAAGCGCGCGCCACGAACAATCCCGAGAGCTATGAGCTTTCCGGGGATGTTACCGGCACGCTTACCATCGCCCAACAGGGCATTACCTTCGAAGGCATCGCGATCGACGGTAGCTTCATTGATGAGGACGACGAGACCATCGATGTGCTGTATGGGGGCACCTCAACCAGCTTTGCCTATCGTCAGCCGCCGTCGGTGCAATCGGGCGCAAGCGGTGGTCCCGCCGTCAAGGGACGCATAACTTCGCCCATGCCGGGGAAGATCGTTAAGATCGCGGTAAAAGCCGGAGACGTGGTTGAGGAGCATGCCTTGCTGCTGGTCTTGGAAGCCATGAAGATGGAACACCGGATCGTCGCTCCGAGCGCCGGTACGATTGCAAACATTTTTGTTAAAGAAGGGGAACTTGTCGCCGGTTCGGCCGCCCTCGTCGAACTCGACTAATTGCTGATGGAAAAACGCACGATGATCATGGTGCCGGGCTACAACGAGCCGCCCGACCACTTCGGCATCATGGAGGCCGGCAAAGATGGAACGCCGGGGCTCAAAGAGCTCGGTTTCAACTGTATTACCTTTCCGCAACAAGACGACGACTTGCGCGATCGCATCGATCGCTTTGCTACGCATCTTACCGACCTGCGCAATCAAGGCCATCCATTTCCGGTTGTGACGCTCGGATACTCGCTGGGTGGGCTCGTCGTGCGCGGCTTCTTGCGCGCGTACCCCGAGCGCTCGCACGAAGTGAGCCACACCATCATGATTGCCACCCCAAATTGGGGCGTGGTGCTGATGGCGATGCCGCATCTTACGCGTTTGATGCGCGTGCCCGACAAAGCCATGGGCGACATGAGTTTGGAATCCGACTTCATGCGCTGGCTCAATGGCACGGGCGGGCATTGGAAATTCGTGCACGACAAGCGCAACCGCTTGTGGGAACTCGATAACGAGCCCATCATCGGGCCGCCGGACGCAAAGATGCTTTCGATTATGGGCCTCATCCCCAAGCGCGGCGGCGACAACGACGGATTAGTGTGGGCCGATTCCGCCACCCTAGGCGACCGCATTCCGGCGCATTATATTATCGGGCCGCACTGCAATCACATGAACATAATCGGGCATTTCGATATCGTGGTGATGTTCGCCAAGGGCTTTTTGGGCAACGATAAGGTCTGGCCCCTCACCCTTCAGGCGATTCTGGATTTTGTTGAAACCTAAGGTGGAAGGCCGACGATTATGAGCGGCATGGGAATTCCCAAAGCAGTCAAGATTTGCGAAATGGGCCCGCGCGATGGGCTCCAGAACGAAAAAAACGTGGTCAGCCCGCAAGACAAGATCCGCTACATCGATCTGCTCTCGCAGACCGGTTTGCAAGTGATCGAAGCCACCTCATTCGTGCGGCCTAATGCCATTCCGCAGCTTTCAGACGCAAGCGAAGTGTTCGGCGGCATCACGCGGCGCGAAGGCGTTCGCTATGTCGTCTTAACGCCCAATCTTAAAGGACTTGAACGCGCGAAGGCTGCAGGCGTTGATTCAATCGCCGTCTTTACGGCTGCGAGCGAATCGTTTACCAAACGCAATATCAATATGACCATTGAGCAGTCGCTCTCCACCTTTGGGGAAGTGATTGCAGAAGCACGAACGATCGGCATGTGGGTGCGCGGATATGTTTCAACGGCGTTCGGCTGCCCGTACGAAGGCGCCGTGCCTGTTGAAAATGTTGTGCGCGTTACGAAGTCATTATACGACCTCGGGTGCGATGAGATTTCGATCGGCGACACCATCGGGGTCGGGGTGCCCAGTCAGGTCAAGCAGCTCGTACCAGCACTTACCCAGGTGATGCCGCTTGAGAAGCTGGCGCTGCACATGCACGATACACGCGGCACAGCGCTCGCCAATGTGTACGCAGCGCTCGAGCTCGGCATCTCCATCTTCGATTCTTCTGCCGGCGGCCTCGGCGGCTGCCCGTATGCGCCGGGAGCATCCGGCAATCTCGGCACCGAAGACCTGCTCTATATGTTAGATGGTATGGGAATTCAAACCGGCGTCGATTTGGCCAAGGTCCGCTCGGCCTCGCGCTTTATCGCAAGCGTGCTCGATCATGCACTGACTTCAAAAGCCTACGCGGCGCTCGAAGCGGCCTCCGCGTGATCGTTCGCGCCGGCATTTTTTACGACGGAACACTCGAAAATCCACGCTCTAATGTCGACATCACGATTGCGGACGGCTGCATTGCCGGCGTCGCGGACGCTGGCGGCGAGTACGACTTGCAAGCGGCTTGCGTCACGCCTGGGCTGATCAATGCGCACGTTCATTTGGAGATGAGCGGTCAGGCCGACACGATGGGCAGCTTTACGGCCAGCACGCCGGCGCAACGGATGCTGTGGGCAGTTGAGAACGCGGAGAAATCGCTGCGCGCGGGAGTTACGGCGGTACGCGATGTCGGCTGTTCGCATGCAATCTCCATCGAATTACGCGACGCGGTGGAAGCGGGTCGAACTGCGGGGCCGACGATCCGCGCCGCGGGAAACGTGCTGTGCATACCCGGCGGTCATGGGTGGTTTGTCGGGCGTGAGATCAAAGGCGTCGATGATGCCGTGAAGGCGGTTCGCGAGCAGCAACGCAACGGCGCCAATTGCATCAAGCTGATCGCCACGGGCGGCGTCCTTACCAAAGGCGCGATACCCGGTCAGGCCGAGCTTTCGGAACAAGAGATGCACGCGGCGATCGGTGAAGCGCGCAAGCATGGGATGCCGGTATGCGCGCATGCCATCGGCACCGAAGGCATCAAGAATGCCCTACGCGCCGGCGTCACCTCGATCGAACACGGGCACATGCTCGATGATGAAGCGATCGAATTGTTTAAAGCAAACGGCGCGTACTTGGTGCCGACGCTAACCGCCCCAACGTGCATTTTGGACCACGCGCATGAAGGGACGCAGCCAGATTTCGTGACACGCAAAGCAGGCGAAGTGGCCGAACGAATGGCCGAGAACATCGGCCGCGCCTATCGCAACGGCGTGAAGATCGCCGCGGGCTCCGATGCGGGAACGCCGTTTAACTACCAGGATGCGTACGCGTACGAACTGGAGCTCATGGAGACATTGCTTGGGATGAATCCGCAAGAAGTGATTCATAGCGCAACGATGGTGGGTGCGGAATTGATTCGCGCGGGGAATGGTCGCTTGCATGCAGGCGACATTGCGGACTTGCTGCTGTTGGATGCGGATGCGGGCAAGCAGTTGAGCACATTCCGCACGCCGCGCGCCGTCATCAAGCGCGGCCACGTTGTCGCCGCTGCAACGGCGTGAATCTCAAAGGCTTACGCGTTGCGATCCTAGCGCCCATCACTTGGCCGACGCCGCCGCCCGGCTACGGCCCGTGGGAACAAGTCGCATTCAATATTGCGGATGGGCTACGCGCACGCGGACTCGACGTCACACTTTTCGCTACCGGGAACTCGCGGTTTGACGGGCACTTGGAGTCAGTCGTGCCGGTCGGATG
>JALYIF010000279.1 GCA_030775925.1 Vulcanimicrobiota bacterium
GTGTACGATCATTCGCATGGTGATCGAGGATGAACCCAGCTTCGCGATATGCGTTCGCAGCAGTAACTCGTCGTCCATTAGGGCAGGCTTAAAAAAATCGAAATCGAGGTGCACACGCGGCAGCCAGATGTCCAGTTGGTCGAACATCTTGGCATACGCGAAGCCCAGCGACCGGAACAATTCCGTCTCCGCTAATTCGATAAAGCGAACGTACGCACCGAAATAAATAATTCCGGCGATATCAACGTCACTCCAACGTACGCGATCGCGCACTTCGAAGATGCGAGCGCCCGGCGGTGTCGTATCTCGATACTTCAAATCTCAAAAGCCCATTCGAGTTCGGCGCGCGTTTGATCGTCTTGACGTCCGTCGACCGCCGCAACCGCATATCGTGCCAGCGGATCGGCCTCAAGATTAACAAGGCTGCCGATCGGGCGCTCACCAAGTGTCGTTCGCGCGAGCGTTTCCGGAATTAAGGCCAAATCAAATCGGCCCGGCGATGTACTTGCGACCGTCAAGCTCACACCGTCTACGCTCAGAAAGGCCTTCTCGCAGATGAGTCGAGAGAGAGCGCCCGGGCACTCAATCGTAATGCGCTCGCCTTGACCCTCGGGTTTGCGCCCGAGAACTCGCGCTGTGGAATCAACGTGTCCGTAGACAAAGTGTCCGCCCATGCGATCGCCTAAGCGCAGCGACAGTTCGAGATTTACGCGGTCCCCGGAACGCAACTCAGAGAGCGCCGATCGCGAAATCGTTTCGGGGACAACATCGAACATGACCACATTGCCCGAAACGCTGGTTGCCGTCAAACACACACCGTTCACGGCAATCGAATCCTTGGGTTGAATTTGGGCAGCCACCGCACTTTGGCATGCGAGGTGCAATGTCAATCCGCCCGCCGGGTGCACCTCGAGGGCGTGGACCGTGCCTTGGTAAGCAATGAGACCGCTAAACACGCATCACCGTTCCAGAAAGCAAAAGATCAGGACCAAGCTGTTCGACGGCATCAAAGGTAATGCTTGGAAGCATTGTATCGGAGGGCACATTTAAAACGCGTACGCCCGCCGCGGCCGGCCCCAGCATGACCGGTGCCATAAGCCAATAAAAGCGGTCGACAAGTCCGAGCGCGAGTAGCCGGCCGGCCAGAGTTGGCCCGCCTTCACACAATACGCTTTGAATTCCGCGCTGCCGGAGTGCACGCATGGAATCCACAATGTCCAGTTCTTGCGCATCATCGCCTACATACACAACATCTGCGAGCGCTTCAACGGATGCAAAACGGGCACGCTGGCCGCCGGGAGCCACGACAAGTGTGGGAGCATATCCCAGAGACTTCGCAAAGATGCGGCTGTCTTTTGGCACGCTGTCTGTTTCACACATCACGATTCGCGTGTATGGGCGAAGCCGGTCATGTGCCGGCCGCACGGTTAGCTGCGGATCATCGACCCGAACGGTTCCGGCACCAACCACAACTGCATCGTGCGCGATGCGCAGATCTCGAACGAAATCTTTGGACTGCGGGCCGGTCAGCCAGTGCTGGACGCCGGCGACGGGCGCAATGAAGCCATCGATCGAGGACGCCATTTTAAGGGAAACATAGGGGCGATCCGCCTGCACAATCGTACGCGTGAAGGGCTCGATCAGTTTCTTTGCCCGCTTTTCATCCCCGCTGCAAACTTCAATTCCGGCAGCCCGCAGCGTTTCGACTCCGCCATGCGCTGTTTTTGGATTTGGGTCGAGCGTTCCAAACACGACCCGTCGCACGCCTGCCGCAATCACGGCCTGACTGCACGGGGGCGTCTTCCCGTGATGATTACACGGTTCCAGCGACACATACAACGTCGCTCCGCTCGCGTGCGAGCCGGCTTGCGCGAGCGCTTCAACTTCTGCATGCGCCGCACCCGATCGATGATGATACCCTTCCCCGATGACGGCCCCGTCGCGCACTAAAACCGCGCCCACGGGCGGGTTCGGCGACGTGCTACCAATCGCACGCGCGGCGAGCTCATAGGCACGTTCCAGGTAGAGTCGGTCGCGCGCGTTCAGCGGACTTCGACGCCCTTCCAAAACGCAACATAATTTTTGATTTCTTTTGCCGCGTCCTTGGGATCAGGATAATACCACGCGGCGTCGGCATTTGGGGCGCCTTCAACCTCGAGCGTATAATAGCTCGCGGTCCCTTTCCAAGGACAGACGGTGTGCTTGTCGCTTGGTTTGAAGAACTGCGAGTGGATGGCATCGGGCGGAAAATAATGATTGCCTTCAACGACCTTTGTTTCGTTGCTTTCCGCGACGACTGTGCCTTTCCAAATGGCCTTCACACGTAACTCCTTATCCTACGGGCGATCGCTCACCGCCACAACAATTGCTTGCTGCACAATCCCACCCGAAGCGCGAAGAGTTGCAGCGCAGTCCTCAAGCGTCGCACCCGTCGTCATCACATCATCAAGCAGGATAAACGTACGACCCGAGATCTCACCCACCGCTTTAAACCGTCCTCGAGCGGCTAAGCGCGCCGGCCGGTCGCGCCCTCGCTGGGCATCCCCCGCAATCTGAGACAGGATCGTGCAGACTCGAAGATCCACGGTGATCGCAGCCGACCTGGCGAGCAATTCGCTCCCATCGAATCCGCGGGTCGATCTGCGCAAACGTGTGGTCGGAACGGGGACCACGTTCGCGCGAGGCTCGATGAAGGCGGCAAGGCGAATGCCCATCTCGCGCCCGACGTCGCGGCGCCCATCTTTCAGGGCCAGTATGGCCGCGCGAAGCGGCCCTTCGTAGCGCCCGAGAGCCTGCACTCGCAGGGTTGGTGTGAAAGCTGGAATTGCGGGCGCCGGGGGTAAGCAGTGCTCGCACAAGCCCACGCCGATGCGCTGGCAGCCTCCGCATTGCGCTGGGAAAAGCCAATTGACGAGTTGGGTGAGCATAGCGCCCAATCACGCGGTGCGGCCTCGCCGAAATGCTCCGGCTAAAGCAGCGCCGGCGACTCCTCGTTGGCGACAACCGCATTCGTAATCGTGACGCCCGGCTGGACGACGTAGTCCGCGCCGACAATCGAGTTTTCAACGACAGCGCGCTCGCCAATCGTCGCGCCGTTCCAAATAATCGATCCAAGAACGCGTGCTCCCGCGCGAATTCGCACGCCTTGATCGATGGTCGTAGGCCCTACGATCACCACATTTTCTTCGATGATGGCTCCACTGCGAACAATGACCGCGCCGCTGAGGTCTGCACTCTGCGCGATACGTGCGCTCGCGGCGATTCTTTCCAGTTCGGCGCCGCCAATCTGAAAGCGCCCCTCAATAACATCTTCGCTGGCCCGGCGATATTCGGGGATGGTGCCAATATCGCACCAATACGCGTCACGCGCATCAAAACCGAAGAATGGCTTGGCGGCTTGCTGCAGTGCCGGAAACACATTCTTGCCGAAGTCGACGAATTCGCGCGCCGGAATATGTTCGAATATCTCGGGGGTGAACGCATAAATACCGGTATTCACCAACTTCGATTGCTCGGTGCCGGCCGGCGGCTTTTCCTGGAACCCAGTGATTTTTCCGGTAGCATCGCGTACCACCACACCATACTGGTCGACATGCTCGCGCTGAACCAAACCGATCGTTTCAATCGCCGCGTTGGAGGTATGGAATGCCATCAGTTCGTCAAGCGGCAAGTCGGTGAGATCGTCGCAACCGACTACAAAGAAATCGTCATCCTCAAAGAAACTCTGCATTTGCTTGAGCGCTCCGGCGCTTCCAAGCAGTGATTCTTCGTGCAAATAGGTGAGGCGCACGCCGAACTGCGCTCCGTCCCCAAGCTCACGAACGATCTGTCCAGCCAGATAATGCACGTTGATAGCAATCTCGGTACATCCATGCGATTTCAGATACCGGATCAAGTTGACGGCATTCGGAATTCCGGCCACCGGCACGAGTGGTTTGGGCACTTGTTTGGTAAGCGGATAGAGCCGCGTGCTCATCCCACCCGCAAGAATCATCGCCTTCTGTTTTACCATGAATGGGACTTCTTTCCAGCAAGTGCTTGCCGTGCGCCATCTAAAACCACCAGCCAGACAAAGTATGGTAACGCCAATTGCCGGCGCCAACGATGTGGCTCACGCACGAGACGGTGAAGCCATTCTAAGCCCAAGGTACGCCAAAGTTTTGGCGCGCGCTGCACGTTGCCACTCATCACGTCAAACGAACCGCCGACACCGATTCCGACGCCACATCCGGTGGCGCTAAGATGCTCGGCAAGCCAGACTTCTTGGCGTGGAGAGCCCAGTCCAACGAATAGCACGCGTGCGCCGCTGTCACGGATTTGCGCTACAATGCCGGCTTCCGCATCGCGGCCAAAATAGCCATCGTGCGTGCCGCGCACATCCAAAGCAGGGTGTCGCTCACACAACGCCGCCGCAGCCCGCTCCGCAATTCCAGGTGCGCCACCCAGAAGATACACGCCGAGATTCGAAGCCGCCGCGCTTGCACACAAGTGATCCGCCAACTCAACGCCGGTTACACGCTCGCGCAAGGCTGAACCACGCATCCGCGCAACAAGCAGCAGGCCGATGGTGTCGCAAAGGGCCAGCGCCGCATTGTTGATAATTCCGCGAAATGCCGGATCATGCTGCGCGTAGACCACCATCTCCGTGCCCAAGGTAACCACTTGGGCGGCCGCGCCGTCTCTCGCCCATGCAAGAATTTTCGCGGTCGCTGTCGCGGCGTCAATGTCATCCAACTTGCACCCGAGGATTGCCAGGCTCAAACGCCGACCGCGCTTTCCTTAAAGCGTTCGATGAGTTTCATCACGCGCGGTTTTAGGGCTTCCGGCATTGAGCCCAGTGGCAGGCGTGGCTCACCGGCTTTAAATCCAAACTGATTCATGCCCCACTTTACGGCAAGCGGGCTGGTGGTCGCAAATAATGCCTTGAAAAGCGGGATAAGCTCAAAATGTAAGCGCGCCGCCTCTGCCACCCGGCCCTGTTGCATAGCCTCGAACATGGCCACATATTCACGCGAACAGAAATGTGAGGCAACGCCGACAACGCCGTCAGCGCCAAGTGCCAGCGAGGCCAGGAACAGATGATCGTCTCCGCACCAGAATGTGAATCCACTGGGGCGATCGCGCAAGATGTCGCCAAATTGCGCAATGTCTCCGCTTGATTCTTTCACTCCGGAGATATTGGCATGCCGACGAGCAAGTTCCAACAACGTTTCGGGCAACATGTTTACGCCCGTCCGGCCTGGGATGTTGTAAACAATAATGGGAAGTTTGGTTGACTTGGAGATCTCTCCAAAGTGGCCCAGCATCCCATCCTGCGTGGGCTTACTGTAAAATGGCACGACCGATAGGATCCCATCAGCGCCGGCCGCTTGGGCATCTCTGGTTAACTCGACCGCCGCGCGCGTATCGCTTCCGCCCGTATTTGCAATTACCGAAGCACGATCCCCAACGGCTTTTTTGACCGCCTCAAACAGCGCAAGGCGCTCGGAAACACTCAGCGTTGGACCCTCACCCGTGGTTCCCGCTACAACCAAACCGTCGTTGCCCCGCTCTACCAACCAGGTTGCGATCCGCGCCGCTTCACCCAAATCGAGTTCGCCTTGAGCGTCGAACGGCGTGATCATGGCAGTAAGAATGCGTCCGAGTTTCATGCGGATTCTCC
>JALYIF010000280.1 GCA_030775925.1 Vulcanimicrobiota bacterium
GCTTGGCCCTGGCCAGGAACCACACACACCCTATATTTGGATCGTGCCGCAGAACTCGAAACGGTAACGGCTAAGGGATTCAATCTTCTTCATCCCTTCGCACCGCGGAGGTACGCTCAGGGTCGTCGAGACGCAATCGAACAAACAGACTGTGTAGACGACAGTTCCCCTTACTGGAGATTAAATGCTAGACGCAACGAAGACGATACCGTTCGGGCACGTCGTCTCGACCAGCCTGCCGTACGAAGCGGCTGTTGTGCGCATCACATCCTTGCTAAAAGACGAAGGTTTCGGAATCATCTCCGATATCGATATTGCAAAAACGATGCACGAGAAAATTGGGAAGGTCTTTCGGCCCTACCGCATCCTGGGAGCCTGTAATCCGACACTCGCACATGATGCGCTATCGAAGAATAGTCAACTTGGTTTGCTACTCCCCTGCAACGTCGTCGTTCAATCCGAGGGCGACAGTACAATCGTATCGGCAGTAGACACCCGCTCACTGCTTTCGGTTATGTCCGACCCATCGCTCCTTCCGATGGCCGATGAAGTCAACGCGCGCTTACTTCGGGTTCTCAACAAAATCGCTGAGCTATAATCGTTGCAGCTAATACTTTGTATGAAGCCAAGTCTGCATTTCCGCAATTTCCTTTTGCTGCGCGGCGATGATCTCTTTGGCAAGCGCACGCACTTTTAGATTTTTTCCCGACTTTAGCTCTACAGTTGCCATATCGATCGCCGCCTGATGGTGCGGAATCATCATGGTCATGAAATCGCGATCGGCATCTCCAGTAAGCTGCATCGACATCATCCCGTCATGCATTCCCATCATCGCCTTCATCAATGCCTTATCAGCTGGAGACTTTGACATATGCATTATCATCGTGTGCATCTCAGGACAGCTGCCCATGGTGTCCTTCGCGCTCATTGATCCGGAATGATGCATGGGCATCGGTGCAGCGGTAGGCATCATACCCTGTGCGCTGGCAACAGTTGGCAGTGCCAAACGATCGCCTGCGAAGCCGATCGATATTCCAAGAACCACCGCGAGGCCGAATGTACTTATATTTTTCAAGATTTAGACTCCTCTTTCACGCAAATCATATCACGGAAACCCGACGGACGGGGAAGTAAACGCGAATAAGCTAGAACGCCTGGCGGCACGAGCTCGAGGAATGGGCTAACAATATATCACTATTTTTGAACGGTAACTTCGCCCTTTTCATCGACGCTGATGCGCGTATCATACGCCATCATCTCATCGTCGATCAGCGCACGGCTATGAATCGAGAAAAAGTGTAGCGTCCCGCCACTGGGCATTTTACGTTCGCCTGAAGAAAATAATTTTAGCAGCGGGCTCTGCCCTGCTTTGGGTTCGAGCAGTTTCTTTTGTTCGACCAAGAGCGCTACAATTTTATGTTGTATTTCCAGCGGCAACATGCGATAGGCGTCGTCGACCTTAAACTCTTCGCCCGCGCGTGCATTCTCGGGTTCCGGAACGTCGTTGACATATCGATAGATTAAATCCCAATGGTCAGCGGCCACTCCCACGTACGTGCATCCATATCGATTCCACGTGGTGCCTTTGTTCGGCACCTGATCGTGCACCGTTGAGCGCACGTGGATCGGGATATTTCGCTCCCTCACGCGCGCAACGACCGTGAAATCAGGGGTTGTGATCTCTTGTTCGATGATGAAGATCATGGAATCGACGGCGATCTCCATGCCGACGCCTGGCTCGTATTTTCCGGGTTCAACCTGCAACCACATGTGGAAAGCGCCGCTCTTGCGCGGAGGCAAGGGCTTCGGCTTGGAGAGCTTGTCTTTAAACCAACTGAGAGCGCCGCCTAAGACGGTACCCGATTCACCAGCCATATTCTCTTTTTCGCCATTTCCGCCGCGGAAGTTTAGTAGCCGCGCGGGCACCTTTTCCCTGGAAATTCTCCGGTCCTTCCAATGCCTGCGCTACGATGTGCCGGACCCTTGCACTGTTATTCTCATTTGAAAGGTCTTCGTTGAAAAATCTTGCCCTAGCACTCATTCTCGCCCTAGGCGCCTTCTCCGCACTCCCCGCCTCAGCAGGCGAACGCACCGTTAAAATTACCGCCACCAATTTTGCATTCGCACCCGGCACCATCACGCTCAAACTACATCAGCATGTGAAGCTGCATTTCGTTGGCAAGCAAGGGATGCATGGAATCATCATTCCCGACCTCGGCGTAAACAACGTTGTGAACATCGGGGCGCAGCCAGTCGATGTTGAAGTGACTCCTTCCAAGACCGGCACGTTCACGGCGCATTGTGCCGTGTTTTGCGGCGCTGGTCACGCAGCCATGATCCTCACCATCAAAGTCGTCAAGTAAACCTCGCCCACAGTGCCCGTCGAAACTCGGTGGTTCGTCAAAGCGGGCCTATTGTGGCTCCTTGCAACCTTTGCTGCCGGCGGGCTGATGCTGAGTGCGAAAGCGCTCGGCATCGCCGTGCCGGCCGACGCGGCCATCGTGCACGCGCACATGGGATCAACAGGATGGCTCGTCAATCTCGTAATGGGCATCGCGCTCTGGTTCTTGCCAGTCAACCGCGACCGTTTCAAAAACAACCGTGGCCGGTATCCCGCCGCGGCGGCATGGGCTGTGTTTGTCCTGCTCAATTTGGGACTAGGCTTGCGCATTGTTATGGAGCCGCTGTTCGACCCTTCCCCTGATTCGGCAATTGCGGTTGCCGCGCTGCTCTTGTCGGCATCGATGCAACTCGGTGCCGTTATCATTTTCGTTTTCATCGCGTGGTTTCGCGTTCGCGATGTTGCGCCTACCCGTCTCGAAAAAGGAGTCCCATTGTGAAATTCCCACTCGTGGCACTCATATTCGCAGTAGCCCTCGCGCAACCGGCGCTCGCGGCTCCGCCTGATCTGCCACCCGTGAGCGCGCAGGTGAGCAAAGGTGTTGTAGCCGTGCCGGCGACCAATCCGGCAACGCTCGATCTGTTACCGGCGCTGCCTGCGGGACATATCGTTTCGGTCAAGCTCGCATTGATCGATAAAGTTGTGCGGATTTCGCCGACCGTGCGTTATCGAGCCTGGACGTTTAACGGCGTGGTGCCCGGACCGGTCATTCATGCGCGCGTTGGCGACACCATCGATGTAACGCTCACAAACAAAGCGTCGATGGGACACTCCATCGACTTTCACGCAGCGCTTGCGCCGCCGAACGTCGCCTATCAAACGATCGAGCCCGGCCAGACGCTGCATTTTAGTTGGGTTGCAAGCATGCCCGGCGCCTTTTTGTATCACTGTGGAAC
>JALYIF010000281.1 GCA_030775925.1 Vulcanimicrobiota bacterium
GCCTTGCGCAACTGCTTGAAAAATTAAATGCGATCGAAGATCTTGAGTGGATTCGATTGCTCTACCTGTATCCGGCAACCGTCGATAGCGAACTCATCGACGCGATGGCAACATTACCCAAGGTTTGCAAATATATGGATATGCCGCTGCAGCATGCGCATCCAGAGGTGCTTCGGGCAATGCTGCGACCGTCGAACGGCGAACGTTACCTCGAGATCATTAACGATTTCCGAGCGCGCGTTCCGGATGTCACTATGCGCTCCACATTTATTGTCGGATTTCCCGGCGAGACCGAAGAGCACGTCGACTATCTTCAAGAATGGATTGGCCGCGCGCAGCTCGATCGCGTGGGCTTCTTTGAATATTCGCCTGAAGAAGGTACTCCGGGCGCAAAACTGCCCAACCAAGTATCGGCCAAAGTGCGCCGTAAGCGCCTCCTGCGCTTACGTGACGCGCAGCGCGTCGCCTCAGAGATTGCGCGCTCGCGGCGAGTGGGCCAAACGGTGCGCGTTTTGGTAGAAGAGTCACGGCATTTGCGAAAGACTGACCCGTTCCGGCCCCTGCTCGGTGAACCAAGAGCTTGGTTCGGGCGTTCTATGGGTGAAGCACCTGGGGTTGACGGGGGCGTCTATTTCACAGGTGAAGCGCAGGTCGGGGATTTTGTTGAAGTGACTCTGGAGGGCAACGGGCCTTTCGATTTTGCCGGAAAACTCACATCAAAGGAACTCTTAGCAATTGGGTAAGCACCTCGCGGAAGATTCGCCCCGCAATCGGCCCTCGGTGATGCGCTTTATCGCGCTTGCATTGGGTATCTGTTTTGTCATCGGCGCCATTGGAATTCTGGTTACCTCGGTCATCCGCCACGAAAATCCGATCCAGGTACTTACGGGCTCGGTAGTCGCCGATCCGCAGAGCCTGTTTAACAAAGACCGGATTCTCGTTCTGCTGGTCGGTAAAGATTACGACTACGACGACCACGGCTATGAATTTTCCAAGCATTCCCGCAGCGACGTCATTCAAGTGTATTCGCTCGATTTTGTGAACCACACGATCAACGAGCTTTCCGTGCCGCGCGACATGAATGTAGTGTTACCCAATGGTCACGAGAACAAGATCAATCAGGCCCTTTCCGATGGCGGAATTGCCGAAGCCCAAGCGGTCGTGGCAAAGTTCTTAGGAATTCCTCCGTTTGACCGCTGGGTCGCTTTGCGCATTAACTCAACGAAATCGGTCATCGATGCGATCGGCGGCCTGGACGTTCCGGTCAAGGCCCAAATGGATTATGACGATAACTGGGGTCATCTCCACATTCACTTTACGCCGGGTATGCATCATATGAACGGTGAGCAAGCGGTTTCATACGCTCGCTTTCGTCACGATTGGTGTAGCGACGTCTGCCGCATCCAGCGCCAACAACAGATCCTGCATATTCTTGCGACAAAACTCAAGACCGATAAATTTAATGACTTTGCCCATCTGACAACGCTGATCTCCATTGTGAAAAACAATGTGGATACGAATATGTCGACTACGGAACTGATCAGTTTGGCCTCGACATTTTCCAGTATCGATCCAAAAACAATGAAGACGGCGCAAGTGCCCTACACCGATACTAAAGATACGGTCGAAGGCGGCAACGTGCTGGTTGCCGATGAAACTGCCAAGCAGAAGTTGGTAAACTCGCTCTTACTGGATCCGCCGGCTCCGATTGTCTCGCCTGCTCCGGACGCACTGGCTAATATTGCACCGGCCACCCTCAAAGTTGATGTAAAGAATGGAACGGGCGTCCCTGGTTCAGCGCGAAAAATCGCAGCCGCGCTTAAGGCCAAGGGTTTTGTTATCGGCGATGTTGGAAACGCGGCGACATCCGACTACGCGACAACGGAGATCCACGAGCATACCACCGTAACATTCGCCGGAGCAAAAGTTCGTTCCGAAATGAACGCCAAACTCAAGAACGTGCCGATTATGAGCGACGTCGTATCCTCTCCGGCGCCAACGAGTGACGTTACCATTATCGTAGGCAAAGATTTCCTGACCGCCACCTCACAACAAGCCTCGATTAAGTGAAGCGCGGCGGCGTCTTGGCGAGCGCTGCACTGCTCGCTGTCGTTCTTATTGTTATCTATTATATTGCCGGGCGTTCGAGCGTGCTCTTTGCACCGACGGTCATCGCACAAAAAATGGACGTGCATCAGGCCATTGCTCGGGACTTGCCCTCGCGTGCACGGCGCCTAATGCAACAGCCGATCTTGGCCAGACATGCCGATGGCCCACGTCTCATCGCTCTCACGTTTGACGACGGCCCGTACGCGGTAACGACGCCCCTGCTATTGGATGCCCTGCGTGACCTTCGCGTTCATGCCACATTTTTTTACATTGGGCGAGACGCGCAGCAGTACCCAGAATTGACGAGCCGCACTTCGCGTGAAGGGCACGAAATTGCCAATCATACGTTTTCGCATCCGAACTTAGATCAATTGTCAAACGCAGCGGTCGCTGAAGAACTTGCTAGCGGGGCCCGTGCGCTGCATCGCTATTCTGCTGATCCGGCCATCGATCACTTGTTCCGGCCCCCGCACGGCCGTTACACTGAAGCGACGCTGCAGGTCGCGCAAAAGCTAGGATATCAAACCATCCTGTGGAGCGATGATGGCGGCGACTGGCGTACGTTGACTGTCCAGAGTCTGGCCGAGCACCTGGAAACGCATGCCACCGCACCGGAGATCGTGTTGCTTCATAGTGGGCGGCTTCCGACGATTCAAATGCTGCCCGAAGTCGTCGCTCGCTTCCGCGCAGCTGGGTATGAATTTGTCACCGTGAGCCAAATGCTGGCTCGAGTGACGCTCGATCAGACCAATCATCCATCCAAGCATGCTCTCTAGCGAATTGTTCTAGAAAGGACCGCTGTGCCCAGACAAATTATCGATACGGAATCCAGCCGCCCGGCCTACGTTCGTCGCAACGCGACCATTGTCGCATTGCTGATTATCGTCG
>JALYIF010000282.1 GCA_030775925.1 Vulcanimicrobiota bacterium
GCTTGGCCCTCTACATTAGCCCAAATTCGCTGAATCCAATTTTAGGTACATCCACAGGCGAAGCGATGCTGACAGCGCTGGTCAATGATCCGTTAGTGACACTCGATCCAAAAGGGAATGAAGTGCCCGTTTTAGCAGCGCAGGTTCCCACCATTACGAATGGCGGGATCTCTAAGAACGGCTTAACTGTTACCTATCATCTTCGTAAGAACGTCAAATGGCATGACGGCGCCCCCTTTTCGAGCGAGGATGTGAAATTCTCGTGGGAAGCGGTAATGAACCCCGCCAACAACGTGGTGTCCAAACGCGGCTACGATCAAGTTTCCTCCGTTGATACGCCCACTGCAGAGACGGTCGTCTTTCATCTAAAAAAACCGTTTGCGCCATTTGTGGACACCGTGTTCAGCGAGAGCGACTCGCCCTACCAGGTGATTCCCAAGCATCTCCTCGCCAAATACAAGAATATGAACCAGATCCCATTTAACTCCGAACCGATTGGCACGGGCCCGTTCAAGTTCGCAAAGTGGGTGCGTGGTGACCGGATTGAATTTGTGGCCAATCCCGACTACTTCTTGGGGAAGCCGAAACTGGATCGCATTATTGCCAAGATCATTCCAGATGCGAATACCGAGGCCACCCAAATTCGCGATCATGAAATCGATTTTCTGCCGGAACTTCCCGGATTGCAATATCGCGATCTTCGCAACGCTCCCGATGTCGTCATTACATCAGTTGAATCGCCGCAGTGGGAAGGGATCGCTTATAATATGTCCCGGCCGCCGCTGAACGATCCGCTCGTTCGCGCGGCTTTGTCATACGGCGTCGATAAGAAAAAGATTATGGATGAGACGCAATTCGGTGCTGCAACGGTTGCAACCGAAAGTATTCCCTCCTATTCTTGGGCGTACAATCCGAACGTCATCCGCTACGACTATAATCCAGAGAAGTCCAAACAGTTGCTCGAGCAAGCAGGCTGGAAAATGGGCCCGAACGGCATCCGTGTGAAGAATGGGCAGCCGTTGAGCCTGCAATTTATTGTTGCGCAAGGCAGTTCGGCGGCCCAGACAATTGCTACGCTCGCGCAGGCACAGCTCAAACCGCTCGGCGTCGAAACCGTTATGAAGACGTACAGCTACACCATGCTCTATGCGACGGTAGCAATGGGCGGCATTCTCAACGGCGGTAAGTATGACATCGCGATCTACGCCTGGGTCTATGGTGGTGACCCCGACGATTCATCATCATTCCTGTGCGACTATATTCCGCCGGCCGGAAACAATATATTTCATCTCTGTAACAAGGACTTCGACCGCGCAGAAGCCGACGCTCTCGCGCACCCTGACCGTGCGACGCGCAAAGCCGCGTATGCCCGGGCGCAAGCCATCATGGCAAAAGAAAATCCCGCGAACTTCCTTTTCTATCGAAAGCAGCTTCACGCAAGCAATCCCGACTTTAAGGGCTTTACGCCAAACGGCATCACCCCGTCTTGGAATGCCTACCAGTGGTCTATCTGATATAAAAGACTACTAACCTTGAGCCACGACCTCGGACGTCGTCCGGTGCGCGATCGCCATAATCGTCAGCATCGGATTGACGCCCGAGGCAAGTGGAAAGACCGACGAATCCGCAATATACAGGCCGTCGTACCCGTAGACCCGCCCGCTCGCATCAACGACTCCCTGTCGAACATCGGCGTGCATGCGTGCGGTGCCCATTTGATGCGCTGAAAACAGCCCAATTCGATTTGCCTGCATCGGCGCTCGCGCAACGGCACGTTCAAAAGTACTTGCCTCAGCGTGCGAGTTGCATTCGAGTGGCGTGTTGTGCACGGTTTGCACACGGGTTGCCCCTGCCGCGAGCGCGACTTGCGCGAGCTTCTGGATGCCGAGCCGCAGATGACCGGCATCATAGCGATCCAACGCATACGTAATTTTCGGCGCACCTTTGGTCGTGATCCGGCCTTCACCCCGGTCGCGCACGAGCGCAATGAGTGCGCAGTAATGTCGCATCTCTCGCATCCGTTCGGCGTGGTCCAGATTTCCAAGCCACGGAATCGCGAGAGCGCCAAGGCCGGGATGCGCCGGCACCGCTTCAAGCTTGACCCCGTAGCCTTTGTCGACATCCCCAAACTCATCGATCAGGTACGACTGCATTGGGCCACTCCAGGGATCAATCGGTTCCTCGAATCGCGCCAGAACCGCGCTTGCAGGATGGAGATGCAAGTGCGCACCGACGTGCGCGTCGCGCACACCGCTGGCTGCCAGAATGCCCGGCGTTCGTAATGCTCCCGCAGCTAAGATAATCCGGCGCGCTGCGATCGTGCGTAGCATCACGTCGCCTCCGTTGGCAAACCGGACGTTGACGGCGCGCGGCCGGCCGGCATCCAAATGAACCCGTTCTACCAAAGCGTCGGTGACAACATGCGCGCCCATCGAGATCGCGTCTCGTAGATAGGTGCGCGGCGTCGAGTTCTTGCGCCCATACGCGCACCCAAACCCACAATACCCACACTCTGGACCACAATTCGCGGCATTTCGTGGATGCGCAAATCCTCGCCAATCCAGCGCTTCTGCGCCCCGCTTGAGCACCGCGTTGTTGCGGTTATGCGAAAATGTCGGTGCGATCCCCAGCCGTTCACTGACGCTGCGGTAATGGTGTGCAAGCGACTCATCGAAATCGATACCGCCTGAGGCGTCGCTCCATTGCTGCGCCACAGTGCGGCTCAGCGCTAAAGAGGTTGACCAATTCACGCTCGTGCCGCCCCCAAGGCATGACCCTGCTAAAATTGCGACGCCGAGATCTTGCGTGCTGGTCAGGCCTGCATCCAAATACAGATTGCTTAGAGCATCGAATTCGCGCTGCAAGCGCGCAACGGATTCTACCGGCGGGCCCGCCTCCAGAACGAGCACGTTCATTCCAGCTTGTGAGCAGATGCCGGCCGCAACGCCGCCACCGGCGCCGGAGCCGATGACAATGACATCGTAGTGTGCGCGAACCTCCTGCGGAGCCGTTACCTGCAGTGCTTCTTGCACCTCGGGCACATCGTTGCGCGGACCCGGATAGGCAAGCGAATCCCACAGCACATTTCGTTCGCCTTCGGAATAGCTATAGGCCAAAAAGAGTGAAAGTCGCTTCACCGCCTGATACGCCGAGCGCAGCTTGGCAAGCGGATGGTTTGCAAGCGTACGCAAAGCGCGTTCTCGATCCGGTAGACAGAGCGCATCAAAGCGCATTGCCTTTCCGGCGATTGCCACACAAAACACTGGGGTGCGAAGGAGCGCTAAAAAGCGTTGCAGCTCGGAGATCTGCTGCTGCGGTAATCGCTCGATGGCTTGCGCCATTGCCTCGGCCGCCCGTGCTGGCGCCTCCGCCGGCGCAAAAGTCGCATAGAGGGCGTGCAGCGTGGCTCGATCGGCCTGCGAAAGCATCATGGCCGTATCTTACTTGGGACCGTACACTTTACCCGGGAGTCGGGGCGCGGGTGCTGAAATGACCTCCCCGCACATTCTTACCCGACCGGCCCAGACGACGAAGGAGAGAACCACGGTGACTGCTACGCTCACGCAAAAAAAGACGCCCATTACCGTTGCCCACGGAGATGGTATTGGACCCGAAATCATGGATGCTACACTGCGCATTATCAATGCTGCCGGTGCCCAGATTGAGGAAGAAACCATCGAAATTGGCGAGAGCGTATACAATCGTGGCATCGCCAACGGCATCGAAGCAAGTTCTTGGGACTCGCTCCGTCGCACGCGCGTCTTTCTCAAAGCACCGATTACCACGCCGCAAGGCGGGGGGTTCAAGAGTCTGAATGTCACCGTTCGTAAAACGTTGGGCTTATATGCAAACATTCGCCCGTGCGCCTCGATGCATCCGTATGTGAAAACCAAACATCCAACAATGGACCTTGTGATCGTCCGCGAGAACGAGGAAGACGTCTACGGCGGCATCGAGCATCGTCAAACGCAGCAAGTGGCGCAGGCGCTCAAACTGATCTCTCGACCGGGCTCTGAGAAAGTCATTCGATATGCGTTTGAATATGCAAAACATAATAACCGCAAGAAAGTGACGTGCTTCACCAAAGACAATATTCTGAAAATGACCGACGGATTGTTCCATAAGGTCTTTGATGAAATTGCTGCTGAGTACCCTGAAATCCAGAATGAACACTGGATTGTAGACATTGGCGCTGCAAAGATGGCCGACACGCCTGAAGCGTTCGACGTGATCGTGATGCCGAATTTATATGGTGACGTGCTCTCCGACGTTGCCGCGCAGATTACCGGGTCGGTTGGCCTTGCGGGTTCGGCCAACATTGGCGACCACATGGCTATGTTTGAGGCCATCCACGGATCGGCGCCGCGCCGGGCTGGCCAGAATATGGCAAACCCTTCGGCACTGCTTTTAGGTGCCGTTATGATGCTCAACCATATTCACCAAAGCGACATTGCACAAAAAGTGCATAACGCATGGCTCAAAACGATGGAAGACGGCGTCCACACCTACGATATCTACAAGGACGGCACGAGTAAAGAAAAAGTCGGCACGCGCGAATTCGCCGATGCGGTCATCGCCCGGCTAGGCCAGGAGCCAACGACCCTCAAACCCGTGCGCTACAGCGCGAGCGCATCGATGGACCTCCATCCGCGGCCCTTTAAACCAATGGAAGAAAAGCGCTTAGTCGGCGTTGATGTGTTTCTGGATTATACCGGCGGCGGCCCCGAGGATTTGGCCACCATGCTCAAACCGCATATCAAAGACGGGTTGTCGCTCCAAATGATCAGCAACCGTGGAACCAAAGTATGGCCGAACGGATCACCCGAAACGTTCCTCAGCGACCACTGGACC
>JALYIF010000283.1 GCA_030775925.1 Vulcanimicrobiota bacterium
ACCCAATACCAATCTGCAAAGAGCACGGTGAAAAGACCTAGAAGCGGCAGCGCTAGGGCGACGATGACGTTGTTTACAGCAGGCTTCTGCCCCCAGAGCGCCAGGATGGTAAACATCGGAAAGAGCACGAGCGCAAACCGCGGCATGCTCATGAGACTTGAAGTCGACATGGGCACCAAGATGGAGAGCGCCATATACGCAGAAGCGGACGGACGCAGACGGCGATACCCGGCAATCAAAACGCCAACCATAAGTGCGGTGAAAGCAATCTCCAAGATTTGATTTGCAACCGTTTGCGCGGCGTGCGCGTGCGTGAGGAGATTCAAGGAATGTCCAATCGCCACCCACGGCGGCGCTAAGTGGCGGTTCCAATGAATTTGCACGTGCGAAAAGTACAGCGGATCTCCGCCGAGGACCCAAAGATAGCCCATGTAGATCGCTAAGCCCAGCGGAATGAGACACACTGCAATGGCAGGGCGAAATAGTGCGCGCGCGCCGCTCCGGTATGCGCTGTACCACTCGATCAAAAACGGGATGACCAGCAGAATTCCTTCGACGCGGGCTAGGGCGGCAAAGAGGCCGATGATGCCGCCGAGCAGCCACTTATGTTCGCGAATGTAGTAGAACGATGCGACCGTCAGCGCAAAGAACAACGCTTCGGTGTAGACTGCTGAGAAAAATACGGCCGTCGGGAAGATGGAGATGTAGAATATGGCGCGCCGCGCGACGCCCCGATCGAACTCATGCTCGACCCACTTGTACAAGTAGAGCAGACCAAAGAAGAACGCGGCGTTTGAAATCAGCAGTCCGGCGATCAGATGGTTCCCGGTGAATTTCCCGAGGATGGCAATAAGGAACGGATACAGTGGAAAGAAGGCCATGTCGGTGCCGTGATAGCCGATCGAGGCAATGTCCAGGTAATGCACGGCGTCCCATCGACCCCACACGGCGAGCAAGAGATGGCTCGATTCGGCGACATGCGAACCGGCGCGCTGGCCGATGATGACGGCAGCGAGTTCGGCGATAACCACGATCGCAAAGCGCGTGATTGCGAAATCAATGAGCACGTCGCGCACGGTCTGATTGAAGCGTGCGGCAATGCCCAATTTGATAAGGCCAAACAGCGTTGCGCTGACCACCAGCATCCGTCCGCCATGCGTAATTGAGAGCGGCAGCACAAACGAGAGCCACAGCAGCGCAAAACACATCCACGAGAGCGCATCGTATTGGAGCGAGCGTTCGAGCTTAATACCGGAGCGGTGCACAAAGTACGATGCGTACGCTTGCCACAGCGCCAGCGCAGCGGCTATTCCGGCTAGTATTGATGCCGGTAAGCCGATTTCCGAAAGCATTGCGCGGTGCATTGGGACCAGGACGTAGTACCAGGCAAAAAAGCCCAATGTGAGACCGGCGAATGCGACGCCGAGTACGGAAATCCAACCGGCGGTTGCAAATGCAGCAGCGGGAAAGATGCTTGCGAGACGGGGACGTTCGGCGCGCACGGACACAGTGGATGCCTGTACAACGCCGGTCCCGCGCTCGCCTGTGCGTCGCTCTAAAGGAAATGGGTCGGTTCCCTGGTAGCCTGGAGGCATGGCGACGATGATCACGCGGGCTGCAACCAGTCCGGTAAATACACTGGATTTTGTCAAGGTGACCGAGATGGCGGCGCTCGCGGCTTCCCGCTGGATGGGCCGCGGCGAGCGCGATACCGCTGACGGAGCCGCTGTTGAAAGTATGCGTGACACGCTCAACGCCATGGACATTTCCGGCCGGATTGTAATCGGCGAAGGCGAGCGCGATGAGGCGCCAATGCTCTTCATCGGAGAAGAAGTCGGCCGTGGAGGCTTTGAGGTCGATATTGCGGTTGATCCGGTCGAAGGCACGAACCTGGTCGCTAACGGCTTGCCCAACTCCATCGCCGTCATGGCCATCTCCGAGCGCGGCGGACTGCTTCATGCGCCCGACTCTTATATGAAGAAACTCGCCGTGGGACCCAAAGCGGCACCCTTCGTGCACATCGATGCACCGGTGCACGAGAATCTCGAAGCGGTTGCAAACGCTCTTGAACGTCCGATCACCGACGTCACCGTCGTGATTCTGGACCGCCCGAGGCACGCTGACTTGATCGCACAGGTACGCGCCGCCGGCGCCAGGATCAAGTTGATCTCGGATGGCGATGTCGACGCCGCGATCGCTACTGCGGTCCCTGGGACCGGAATTCACGTTTCGATGGGAACCGGCGGAGCGCCCGAAGGCGTCCTCGCAGCAGCCGCCTTAAAGTGCCTGGGCGGGAATTTTATGGGCCGCTTGGAGCCGCGCAACCCCGAAGAGGCCGAGCGGGCCAAAAAAATGGGGTTTGGCGATTTAGACCGGGTGCTCACGCTCAAGGATCTCATTATGGGCGAGCATGTTGTGTTCTGTGCGACGGGCATTACGGACGGCGACTTGACTCGTGGAGTTCGCTTCTTCGGAAACAACGCTCGTACGCACTCGATTGTCATGCACAGCGATGGAACCGTGCGGTTTATCGAAAGCGTGCACCGGCTCGGAGCGAAACCATTCCGTGCCCGTTCCAATCATACATAGTGGTTTGAACAACGCAAAACATGATCTAGTCATCATTGGCGCAGGCTCGGGCGGGTTTGCCGCCGCGCGCGTCGCGCGCGAACGCGGCGCCGATGTAGCCCTCGTCGACCAAGGTCCGCTCGGCGGTTTGTGCATACTCCGCGGGTGCATGCCCTCAAAAACGCTGCTCGCCTCTAGCGATTTGGCGCACGATATTCGGCAAGCCGGGGAACTCGGTCTACACACCGGGCCGCTCAGCATCGATTTTAATCACATCATGGCTCGCAAGAAAGAGATTATCGCGGGCTTCACAGACTATCGCGTCGAGGGAATTCTCCAGTACCCACTTTACAACGGACGCGCCAAGTTCTTGTCGCCGACTGAATTGCAAATTGACGATCGGACGGTCGTGCAAGCGGAACGCTTTATTATCGCGACCGGCAGCGTCATCGCGCCGAACGCAATTCCAGGCCTGGAGGAGGCCGGTTATATCGATAGCGATCGCGCCTTGGAACTCACCGCGCTGCCGAAGTCTTTAATCGTACTTGGCGGCGGGTATATCGGCGCGGAACTCGGCCAGTTTTTTGCGCGGATGGGGGTGCCGACAACCATTGTCTTGCGCAGCCCACATCTACTTTCGGGCGGCGATCATGATATTGGCAACGCACTCACCGAGTACTTTCGTCAAGAAGGCATCGATGTGCAAACCGAAACGCTCATCACCCGCGTCTCGGTGCGTGGCGATAAAAAGGTTGTTCACGCAATTCGCCACGGCGTTGAAGTCGAATATGAAGCCGACGAAATTATGTATTGTTTGGGACGGGTCCCGGATATAGATGGGCTCGACCTCGAGAAGGCCGGCGTTCGCGCCCATCCAGTCACCGGAATTGAAGTCGATCAAACGCTTCGCACGAGTAATCCGCACATTTTCGCTGTCGGCGATGTGTCGGGCCGATTTTTGCTCGTACACGTGGCAATATATCAAGGCGAAATTGCCGCGCGAAACGCCGTGGACAACGCCGCGGAGCCCGCTGACTATCATCTCATGAAGGCGCACACGGTTTTTAGCGATCCGCAAGTGGCCGTTGTCGGAGATACCGAACGCGAATTGAGTTCGCTCGGCATTGCGTTCGTTCGCGCCGCGTACGATTTTGCGGAGCATGGCAAAGCGGTGGCGATTAATAAGACCGCGGGTTTTGTGAAGATGGTAGCCGATCCGCAGAGTGGAAAAATTCTCGGCGCGGCCGTCCTTGGAGCCCATGGCTCGGACCTCATTCACGAAATTATCGTTGCGATGAATTATAACGCCACGGTGTTTGAGTTCTTGAAGATTCCCCATCTCCACCCCACCATGGCTGAGATATGGACCTATCCGGCTGAAGAGATCGCCGAGAAGATCATCGCGGGCCGCGGGGTAGAACGGGCGCTCAGTGCCGGCCACGCCTAAGGCGAACTGCGCAGTCGCAATCGTCCAAGCCAAGCCGCGCAAGGGCGATCTTAAAGCCAATTTTGCCGAACTCGAAAGCACGTTTTCGCAACTGATCCGGGAGGGGCAGCCCGACCTTATCATTCTGCCCGAGACTGCGATGACCGGTTACTTTCTTGAGGGCGCGGTGTACGATCTCGCGTTATCTGCCGGCGCTTTTGCCGAAATGCTCGCCGCAGCATGGCACGCAGCCGGGGGCAACGGTACGGTTGATATCGCTTGTGGCTTTTACGAAAACGATAACGGCACGTTCTATAACAGCGCGCTCTATTTGAGCGTGCGGCCGGATGGACACAACATCGTGCACGTTCACCGGAAAATGTTTTTGGCAACCTACGGCGTGTTCGATGAGGAACGATTTCTGTCGCGCGGCCGCAAGCTCTCGGTGTTCCAGACGCGCTTCGGCACGATGGCGCTCTTGATCTGCGAAGACGTGTGGCACAGTATCATGCCGACGATTGCGGCGCTCAAAGGCGCACGGTTTGTTATCGTTGTAAGCGCCGCTCCCGGTCGTGGCATCGAAGGCGAAGGTGAGCTTGAAAGTATCGCTGTGTGGCGCGCGCTCTTATGCGGCGCCGCCGCCGAACATGGGGTGTACCTCATGTACGCGGGGCTTACTGGATTTGAGGGCGGCAAAGGTATGACGGGATCCTCAAGTATTATCGACCCGCGCGGTAAGATTGTTGTGCAGGCACCGGCGATTGGCGCATGCATCGTGCGCGCAAAGGTTGACATGCGCGAAATCGACTTGGCACGGGCGAGCCTTCCGCTC
>JALYIF010000284.1 GCA_030775925.1 Vulcanimicrobiota bacterium
CAAACGGCCCACAACGAATTTCAGCCTTTCGATGCGCGTGCATTTCCAAAGGCAACCGTGATTTTAGATGGTCGCAATTTCTTAGACGGAGCCGCAATTACGGCTGCCGGCAAAACATTTATCGGAATCGGAAAGTAGAGCATTATGAGCCTCCCAAATCGCATTCTCATTACCGGCGGAGCCGGCCTCATCGGGTCGCATATTGCCGACCAACTCGTCGACGCGGGTCACGAGGTGCGCATCCTGGACAATTACTCGACGGGCCAAGCGGCGAACATTAAGCATCTTGACGGCAAGGTGGAGATCGTACGCGGGGACATTCTTAGCAAGGACGACGTTGCTCGCGCAATGGACGGAATCGAGTACTGCTTCCATATGGCGGCAGCGGTCGGTGTTGCCAATGTGGTCTCTAATCCGTTTGGCGTAATTATGACGAACGTCCATGGTACCGAAAACGTTCTCGAGGAGTGCGAACGCAGAGGGGCGGGCGTGATCATTGGTTCGACTTCGGAGATCTACGGTAAGAGCACAAAAATTCCGTTCAGCGAACAAGACGATCGCGTTTTGGGGTCGACGAGAATCAACCGGTGGGCCTACTCCACTTCCAAAGCATTGGACGAACATTTAGCACTTGGTTATGCGAGCAAAGGCTTACGCGCTTCGGTCGTGCGCTACTTCAACACCTATGGACCTCGAATGCACGAGCGTGGGGACGGCCAAGTAGTCGCACGCTTCGCAGCGCTTGCGTTGCGCGGTGAGCCGCTCACCGTGCATGCTGACGGCATGCAGACGCGGTGCTTCACCTTCGTTGAAGACAGCGCGCGTTGTACGATTATCGCCGCCGGAAGTGACGCAGCCGTGGGCGAGGTTTTCAACGTTGGATCCCAGCACGAAATATCGATTAACGAACTGGCCACAATCATCCGCGATCGCCTCCAGTCGAAGTCGGAAATTGTTCACGTTTCGTACGAAGAAGTGTACGGCAAGAATTTTGAGGATACGCGCCGCCGCGTGCCCGATATGCGGAAGGCAAAAGACGTCTTGGGGTTCGAAGCGAAGTTTGATCTTGAAGCCGGCCTCGCGCCGACGCTGGCATGGTGCCGTCAGGCATATGGGAGCGTACCCGCCTGACCTTCGATCACATTGGCATCTTCGTCAAGGAGATTGCCCACGGCAAGATACTGATGGAGCGACTCTTACCGATCCGCGACTGGACGCCGGTCGTCGACGACCCGGGGCTCAACGTCAGCGTCTGTTTTGGAGCGGACAGTTCGGGCGTACGCTATGAGATTGTTGCCCCGTTCGGTTCGCCCAACCCCGTGTCGCGTGTCTTGAATGATGGACGCCAGATTTTAAACCATGTCGCCTATCGCGTCCACGATCTCGAATCCGCAATCGATCGCGTCCGGGCAACGGGTGCGATCCCGATGGGCGAGCCCAAGCCAGCGCTCGCCTTTGGCGGCGCGCGCGTGATTTTTTTCCTTACGGCCTTGGGTTTCATTCTGGAATTGATAGAGGACGCTCCAGCCACATAAGGCGAAATCGACTACATGGCTCTTATTAAACAGCGTTTCATTGCTTCTGCAGTTTGCATCGCTGCGTTTCTAGCAGCAGTCCCCGCGCTCGCTCTGCCGAGCGGTCCTGTCGTGGTTGCCAAGACCAGCGGGAAGGGTCTGTTGCTTTGGCAAGCGACTCTCTTTATCAACGAGTTGCTCTCAAAGCACGACACCGACCGGGCGCTGAGCGATGTGGAGTCTGCTGCGTTGACGATCGTTGCGAGTCGTCGCGCGCAGTTCAGTAAGGCTAACACAATTTCAATTCGCGTCTTAACTACGCGCGTCGCGGACACAAATAACAAAGCTTACGCGCCAACCTCATTTGCGGGTTTCGAGCAACTCCTGGTAGTGAACGTCACGAAATCCGCCTTGGCAGATTCCGCGAAATGGCCCAAACAAGTCGATCCGTTGCACCTACCCGCTGGAGTAACCGTAGATGGCGCCTCTACTTTTAAGATCTAAAATCAAAAAGCCTTATACACGATGTGGGGCGCCGGCGCATTAAGTACTGCCGTGCAGGAAATCGTCACGACGGCCAGCGCCGTGTACCATGCCGTCTTCATGTATGGGGAAAAAACCGGTAAGCGATCGGTTAAATTCATCGCACAGGTGAGCCCCAGAGCGGCAACAACGAGAACGGCTGCAAAGGCCGTGCCGATTGCGGAAAGCCCGATCTGCGCTTCCAACTGGTGGAGTTGCGGGAGCGTCGACCAAAACCACAGCATGGTAAAACAAAACCATAAAAAATTGAGGCCGCGCGAAAGTGAAGAATGAAGCGGACTCGCAATGAGCTGCCGATACGCAGGCCGCCCGAGTTTTTTTGCGGCTAAGATTTCGTAGAGCTTGTTCAGGCTAATGCCTAGGCCGGTGAGCAGACCGAAGAATAAGAACTTCAGGGTCTGGCCGTGCCACGCACCTACCAAGAAAAAAGTGACAAAGTACGCTATGACGCCCAAATATGGCTGCACGCCTGTGGCCGGAAAGCGGCGCATCATCGTGAGCAGCAGTGGTGAGTAAACGTACGTCTTGAGCCAGGTCGAGAGCGTCATGTGCCACCGGCCCCAAAAGTCGATGACGCTGGTAGCAAAAAATGGGCGATCGAAGTTTTCGGGCAATTCAAGCCTCAGGAAGCGCGCGACGCCGATTACAAAATCGGTGTAACCTGAGAAGTTAAAGTACAAATAGATTGGAAATATTGCCAGCAGCAGGCTTGCGTATATCGCACGTTCGGTAAAAGCCATGTTCGGAGAAACCGCAGCTAAGGTCCGTTCGTGCAAAGAGAATAAAAGTGCTGAAACGACGCTCACTTTGAAGAATCCAGTGATGATGCGCTGCAGTCCCCAGGCTGCGGATACCCAGTCAAGTTTGGGAGGCGACTCCGACTCAGACTTGAGATAGGCCGCAAACATCTGAATCGGACCTGAGACTAAACAGGTAAAGTTCAGCGTATAATTTATGTACGTAACCGGGCCCACCCGCTGAGGAAGAGCCTCTTGCCAGGCGTCGATCACCAAATGCAAGACCCGGAAAAATACGTAGGACATGCCGATTGCAACGTACGGGAAAGGCAAGAGCAACGCCCCGGGTACAAACGCGTAGCGTTTAAACCAGAAGAAGGCGAGCAAAAGAATAACGATCAGCGCAGCGCCTGCTGCACGGCGCTTTCCCGACTCCAAGAGTTTGACGCTCGCGAATCCAAAAGCGAGTAGGCCGGCAAATGGAACCACGTCCAGCACGCCGTGTGCGAAGGTTAGAAAGAACGCGAGGTTAGCAACAAGCAGGAGCGTCCGGCGCCACCAGGGCGCGCTCGAAATGTTGATAAGGATCGCGGCCACTGCCGAGAAGGCAAGAAAAGCGTAAGATGGTACGGGCATGCGCCGCTACGGGAACCTTTCTTTTTTAAGCCGGTAAGAGGTCGAAGCCCGAGCGATCGACGGACATAGGGGCCGCTTCGATTTCCTGCGCTGCGTCGAGTTTCCAGGTGGTGGTACCATCTGGGCTCTTGCTAGTACACGCGAAGCCCAGCTTTGCGTAATGGTCGCAAACCATTCCATTCTTCGGCGTGGGAATGTATACCCCAAGCAGCTCCTCGATTCCACGGAGCCGGGCGTGGAGCAAGATTTCTCGTAAGACCATGTGTTCCACACGGCGTCCGAGCACGCGACAACTCATAAGCCACGTATCGATTTCCCACTGCGTTTTGGATAGTGCACGGCAGATGATTACGCTAATCATTCCATTATCGCCAAATCCATCTGCCAGCCGCACTTGCAAGGTAAAGACCTCCGCATCGGCTTCAAGGGCTGCCACATCAGCCTCAGTGTACCGCCGTGTGGTCAGGTTGAACTGATTTGATTTATTGATGAG
>JALYIF010000285.1 GCA_030775925.1 Vulcanimicrobiota bacterium
TTTAGCCATAGCGTTTGGGTGGTGGGTATGGCTTGTCTGCTGGTCCTACGTTGATGAAGCTATGCTTGCCGATACCGGCGCCGACGGTGAAGATACCGAAGAAATTATTGGGCATCTGCGTTCTGTAGAGGGCGTTGAGGCGGCTGCACTGTTTAAGGCCTACGACGGAGACATTCGCGTGAGTCTGCGGAGTAGCGGGCGCGTGAACGTGCAAGCTGCGGCGGCGCGGCTCGGCGGCGGGGGACACTTCCGTGCATCGGGCCTCACGTTCGTAGGAAGCTTAAGCGATGCGACCAAGGCCGTCGAAGAAGCACTCGTCGCCGAAGGCCTCTAGGGCATGTTCCCGTCGATCTTTTTCGTAGCAATGGGTGCCTTCATGACGTATCGCGCGCATCGACACGGAGCGAAGTGGTTCCAACGAGCCGGGCTATCCTACACCGGGTTTGGATTATTATTTGCGGTCTTTGACGTTTTTAGCCATAGCGTTTGGGTGGTGGGTATGGCTTGTCTGCTGGTCCTGCTAAGCTTGATTTTCTTGGTGGCTGCCATCGTGCATAAAGAACCCCGGCTTTTCCAGCAACAGCTCCGTTGATCGGGTTCGTTAATGTTTTTAAGCCCTGTGGGCCGACGTCGGCCAACATCGTTGCACGAATGCGCCGCATTTACGGCTTCTATGCGCGTGACAATAAGATTGCGGTGGGACATCTCGGTACGCTCGATCCGCAAGCCGCCGGCGTGCTGCCCATTGCCATCGGCAAAGCCACCCGCTTAATTCCGCTCCTGACCGATCAGCGCAAAGCGTACACGTGCACGATGGTGCTAGGCCGCTCAACCACCAGCGCGGATGCGCATGGCGAAACGATCGCGCAGACCGATGTGCCGCCCGATTGGCAAAAGCGGTTGCCCGGTGTGCTCGACGCATTCATCGGCAAGGTCGAGCAGATCCCGCCGATGTTCAGCGCCGTCAAGCACGAGGGACAACGCTTGTACGATCTCGCCCGGCAGGGCAAGACGGTGGAACGAAAGATCCGGCATATCACCGTGTATGGAATCACAGTGCTCGGCTTCGAACACGATACGGCTCGACTCCGCATCGCGTGCAGTGAGGGTACCTATATTCGAACGCTGTGCGAAGATATTGGGGCCGCGCTTGGGCTTCCCGCGCATATGGGCGCACTGATTCGCGAAGGTTCCGGGCCGTTTATTCTCTACGAAAGCCGGACGCCTGAAGAAATCGCGACCGATCCGCAAGCGGCCTTGATCCCACCCGAACACATCATTCCATTTCCAACCGTGGTCCTCGATCTCCGCGAGTCCGCCGATTTTCGCGCGGGGCGCGTCGTGCCCGTTCCCTCTGGAGCCACTGGAAAACATGTTTTTGTGCGCGACACATCGCGCACATTGGTGGGCGTTGGCGAGATGCACGGCGCGCTGCTTGCACCTCGGAAAGTCTTCGTGTGAAGATTCACCACGATCTGCAACGGCCCACCGGCGCGCCGATCGTGGTTGCGATTGGTTTTTTCGATGGCTTTCATCGTGGGCACCAAACGATTATTCGCGAGTTGCGCATGTTACGCAAACCGGGTTTTCGCACCGGTGTGCTGACATTTGCCAACCATCCATCTTCATTCTTGCGTGCCGGGAGCGAACCCGATCTTATCACCACGCCACAAGAGCGAATCGACTTACTCGCGCAAGCCGGAATCGAGGAGTGTTTTTTCATCCCGTTTGACGAGCGCATTGCTACGCTCAGCCCGCAAGCCTTCGTGGATGACGTGCTCGTTGCACAGATTCATGCGCGCGCGGTTGTCGTCGGTGCAAATTTCCGGTTCGGCAAAGGCCGCGCGGGCGATACGACGCTTGCGCGGGAAGCGCTCGCGGCCTATGACGTGCCGTTTCTTGCCGTGGAAAATAGTGTCGATGCCGGCGAACGGATCTCCAGCACCCGGATTCGCAAGCTCATTCTGGACGGCGATATCGAGCAAGCCGAAACGCTTTTAGGCCATGCATTTGTTTTGCGTGGTGAAGTGCAACTGGGCGCTGGGAGAGGTCACGATCTCGGTTTCCCAACCGCCAACCTCGCGCATTCGCCGCAGAAGCTGCTCCCCAGGGACGGGGTCTACTCCGGCGTTGCCCGGCACGATGGGCGTGACTATGCGACGCTCGTTTCGATCGGCACGAATCCGACGTTTGATGGCTCGAAACGTACCATCGAAGCCTGGCTGCGCGACTTTCACGCAACCATCTACGGCGAACAGCTCGCGCTTCGCGACCTTCGTTTCGTGCGCGAGCAAATCCGATACGATTCAGCAGAAGCCCTTTTGGCCCAAATGCAGCGCGATTTGAGCGCCGTCGCCTATCCATCGTACGGCTAAGGAAACCTTCGGCGTACCAAACACGTTTTAACTTCAAGATCAGCACCATACAAGGATACGAGGACATCATGCGACCCTTAAGCAGCTTGCTCACCCTCCTCTGTGCCTTAAGCCTGGGCACCGTCGCCGCCGCGGATATCGCGCAAGCCGGAAAACCGGCACCCCAGTTTAGTGCGCCGCTGTCGACGGGTGGAACGTTCAATCTGGCGGCATTGCACGGCAAGGCCGTTTATTTGAACTTCTTTGCGAACTGGTGCCCTCCGTGTAATGAAGAAGCGCCTGATGTCAATGCGCTCCAAAAACAGTATCGGAAACGCGGATTTGTCGTAATCGGCGTCGATGAGCGCGAAAGCGCATCGCGGGCCAATGACTTCATACACAAGTATGGACTGACCTATAAGGCCGTGGTTGATGACAGCGGTTCAATTTTGGCGCCGTACGGTGCCATCGGATTGCCGGTTCATGTATTCATCGATCGCAAAGGCAAGATTAAATTAGTCCGAAATGGTGAGCTTTCAAAGGCCGATATGGAAAAAGCGATCAAATCAATTCTTTAAGGCCCGAGAAATGTTTTCAGGTAGTGACTGATTTCGCTGTAGGGCGTTGGCTCGTAATGCATGCCGAAGATCGTTTTGACCACAAGATGCTCGCGTTCGACGGCTCCCTGCAACTCGCGTAGGTATTGCGGCGTGAACCATCCCCCATTTCCATCTGGGGCGAAGAGGTCGCTCGTATACAACAGCTGATGCTCGGGAAAATAGACCATCATCTGGCGTTCGCCGGTCGCTGAACGATACGGGATAATCTCCAGGCGGTTTTTTCCGGTCCCGACGCCCAGATTGTCTTTGACGATTCGAAACATCGCCTTCCTGGGATGGCGCGCCAAAAGGTCGGGATTCATCCGATGTGGATTGGACAACAGCCGCTCGAGAATATCGATGTTGAGATCGAGTGCGTAGATGGGAATTCTCTGGGCTACGGCTTGCCGGACACCGGCGATGTGCGGCCACGAATCCGAAGTGGTAATGACTGCTTTAACGGGCAGATCGTAGCGCTTCACCGCTTCCGTAAGCGCCTGCTGCGTATAATGTTGCGACCAAGGCGCCTCGAGAACGATGATACCGTCTTCTTGCTTAATGAACGCAACGTTCCAGCCCCCAGAAAATTGGAGAATGCCGGGCACGATTTCGTGTGGCGGCGAGGACGCTCCAAAGCCAAGTGGGATCTCGTCGACTTTGCGCGATACCGGATGGTGCGCGGCATAGATTTCGTGCGGCACGATCATTTTTGCGTCATCGAGCGGCGGATTTATTCGAAGTTGGACAATCGCCATTTGTTGATCTGGCAAACCCAGGCGTTCGTAGGTCCATTCCCGCGGATATGCGATTCCATAGGGCTCTAGGGTCCAACTATTGTAGGTAAGCGTGGTGGTGACATCGCCCCACGGATTCAAGAACGTCTGATACGGATAGGGACGCGTCCACCGCACCATCCACGGCAGGTGAGTGGCAGCGTTCGTGTAGATGGTAACGGGGCTGCCATTCCATGTGAAGAGCAGCGTATGGTGGCGCATCCCATGGAGCGTAATGTCCGAGCCAGCATACAAGTCGCTGGCTGCGCGCGCCGTTTGGAGCAAACGCTCCGGCGAAAAAGCGAACTGCTCCTGATCTTGCTGGGAAATTCCGGCGAAAGCAAATGCGCCATTCTGCAAGGCGGCGACTACGCCGTCGTTGATTACTGAGGTAGCCACCGATGGGGGCGCTTGCTGCAGCCACCAACGGTCTGCGGCATAAGCCTCATCACTCCGATCGATGCGCGTACGGCCATGCTGTTCGTCCCGGATTTCATGGATTCGGTAGTGATCCAGGAAATAGGGCCCAGTGGGGCGCTCCGATTGCTCCACCATCGCCCGGGTCCCAACAGCCGTATATTCTACAGATGAGATGCCCGCGAGCTTCGCAGCCCCGCCCATGGCATCCATGGATGCTCCAAGGGTCGACTGCGCAAAACCGAAGGTGCTAGCGGCAATTGTAAAGGCCAATGCATGTACGCTCATGGAGTCCATCGTATCGCGAGCTGCCTCGAACGCGCATCAAAAGCTTTTGAAATTTTTCTGTCTCTCTCCAAAACGAACGATGTGAAAAGGAGTTTCTGTCGAAAGAGGGAGGTTGTGAACGCCCACTTCGAAGCTGAAATTGCTTTCCCGCCCGCTGAATATCGCCGCCAACTATCGGTTGATCTGCTCCAATACCGCCCCGATCTGCGGTTTCCGTTTGATGCAAAGAACCTCGTCGGAGCGTATTTGCATCGCTGCGGATCCGAGCAAGGCGATGCACAGAACGTCGATCCTGGTGAGACGGTTCAGGTAGAGGTGACGCTGCGCGCATGGGATCATGTCAGTTCGCAAGTAGCCGTTGGAACCACGTTCACGATTCATGAAGGCCGCACAACCGCAACGGGCGTCGTTACGCGCCTGATCCCGGAAGATGCCCCCAACTAGCTCGAAGGCACCTCTTTCGAGTCCCAAAAGTGCCTCACTCTTAGCCGGATGTTCTTTGGCG
>JALYIF010000286.1 GCA_030775925.1 Vulcanimicrobiota bacterium
GTTATGCGACGGGTTAGCCGGCGTCTTTGCAAAACACGGCGTTAAACATCAGAGTTACCGGCGCGGCTCCATGTTTTGCACGTTTTTTACCGACACGCCCGTGCATGATCTGGAAAGTGCGATGCGCTCGGATACAACGTTTTACGGCAAGTACTTTCATGCGATGCTCAAACGCGGCATCTACCTCGCGCCTTCGCAGTTTGAGGCAGGATTCTTGAGCACCGCGCATACCAGCCAGGATATCGATCACACCATTGCCGCGGCGGATGAAGCCCTCACGGCAATCTTTGCGCCGGTTCCTTGATGATCGATCCGGCCGGCTCGGCACCATCACCACGCGTCGCTCTGGGCGAACTCAATGAAGTGGCCATCCCCCGTCTCTTTGCCTATCATCGAGCGCTCGCAGCCGCATCCAAGACCGGAAAATTAATGATCACCTCGCAAGGCCTTGCCGCCTTGCTTGGCCACACGATCTCTAGCCAGCAGATCCGCAAAGACCTCAGCGCCCTTGGCCCTTTGGGCCGCCGCGGGCACGGCTATGCGATAAATCCATTAGTGGAACAATTGGCGCTCGTACTAGGATTAGAGCATGACTGGCGGATCGCCATCGTTGGGTTTGGGTATCTGGGGCACGCCTTTGCGACCTTTATCACCGCCCGCGAAGAACGATTCAAAGTCGCCGCAATTTTCGACAACGCTCCATCGGTCATCGGGGCGCAATGGCAAGGAATCACCGTGCACGATGTCACCGAGTTAGAGCGAGTGCTCCCCGAGGCTGATTGCAACATTGGTGTTATTGCGGTGCCGGCCGAAGCTGCGCAACGCCAAGCGGAGCTCTTAGCCGCATCTGGAGTGGGCGCCATCTTAAATTTTGCGCCCACCAGTCTGCGCCTGCGCGCGCCGATTATCGTGCGCAACATCGATCTTGCGGGCGAGATGTCCATTCTCACGCATCGTTTAAGCTTCGCACAGGGTCTACACTAACGTGCCTTTAGTTTGCCTGGGACTCTCACACCATACGGCACCCGTCGACGTGCGGGCGCGCCATGCATTCCCGGCCGCACGAATGGGTGAGGCCCTGGTTGCCTTGCACGACTACGGGGCTGTGAGAGAAGCCGTGATGCTTTCCACATGTGGCCGTCTTGAAATTTATGCCGAGCTGGAAGACTATGAAGCCGGTGTGACACAGCTCAAATCGTTCTTGCAGAATTTCCGTCACGGTGATGTTACGGATATGGAATCGTATCTGTATACGTTGCTCGGACGCCAAGCCATCGAACATCTTTTCCGCGTTAGCACGGGCCTGGATTCAATGCTCATCGGTGAAGCGGAGATCTTAGGGCAAGTGAAGGACGCCTACATCCAGGCCCAAACTGCGCAATCTTTAGGCAAGATCTTACATAAATTATTCCGCGAAGCACTCAACGCAGGCAAGGCCGCTCGTTCGCAAACGGGTATCGGCAACGATTCCGTGAGCATTGCAACCGCAGCGGTCGCAATGGCGAAAGAACGCGTCGGCACTTTAAACGACGCGTCGGTCGTTGTCATCGGTGCTGGTGCCATGGGGCGAACGGCCGCGAAGCGGCTGCGAGCCGAGGGCGCCGAACATATCTTTGTCACCAACCGCACGATGTCTCGCGCACAGGACGTGATCGCGGAGATCGGCCACGGAGAGGCGATCCATCTACCAGGGCTTACGGATGCCATTGCTTCAGCTGATATCGTCGTTACCTCGACTGGCGCATCGCATTTTATCCTAACGCACGACAATGTGCGGCAAGCCATGGAAAGCCGCCCCAGCCGCCCATTAGTAGTGATCGATATCGCGGTCCCGCGCGACGCCGATCCGCAGATTGGCAAGATTCCCAATGTCTCCTTAATCGACGTTGACGGTCTCAAGGACGCGGTCGATATCACGCTCCAAGCACGGCGCGAAGCAATCCCGCATGTCGAAGAAATTATCGACGAATACATCACGCGATTCGGACAGTGGTATCAAAGTCGCGCGGCCGTGCCCGTCATTGCCTCACTCACGCAAAAAGCGGAACTTATCCGTAAAAAAGAGATGGAACGGCTGTTCGTTCGCTGCCCGGAGTTAAGCGAGCGGGAGCGCATGCTCATCACGGGCAGTTCGCTCACAATTATCTCAAAATTGCTTCACACCGTCGTTACCAAGATTCGCGACAAAGCGGTCAGCAATCACGCCGAAGCGTTAACACACGCGCGCATTCTCGACGAACTTTTCGATCTGCAAATTAGCGATCACGTGCCGGCGGTCGTATCCCCCGATCCACTTGATGCGCAATAAGGGCAAAGTCTTTATCGTCGGGGCCGGTCCCGGCGATCCCGGCTTGCTCACGCTTAAAGCTGCGCGGGCTATCCGCAACGCCGACGTGCTGCTCCACGACTATCTTGCATCGCCGGCAACGGTCGCGTTGGCTCCCGAGACTTGTGAAAAAATCTACGTCGGGAAAGAAGCCGGGAAACATACGCTCTCGCAATCGGAAATCAACGATTTGATGGTGCGAAAAGCCGGCGAGGGGAAGCGCGTTGTACGCCTCAAAGGCGGCGATCCGTTCGTTTTCGGGCGGGGCGCCGAAGAGGCGCAAGAATTGCGCGAGGCCGGCATTGCATTTGAAATCATTCCAGGCATTACTTCTTCTATTGCGGCTCCGGCGTATGCGGGAATTCCCGTCACGCATCGCTCGCACAACACGGCCTTTACCGTCTTAACCGGGCACGAAGATCCCACAAAATCCGAATCCACGATCGACTGGTCGCGCTTTGCCGACCCGCACCAAACCCTGGTGCTCTTGATGGCCATGGGCAATCTTCCCACAATCGTGGCCAAGCTGTTGGAGGCTGGGTTATCCGGGCAGATGCCTGCCGCCGTCATTCGCGAAGGCACGAGGCCGAGCCAGCAAACCATTGTTTCAACGCTTGCCACGTTGGTCGAAGATGTCGCGGCCGCGCGAATTGGCTCGCCCGCCATTGTCGTAATCGGCGAAGTGGTGGGCGTGCGCGAACAAATCGCATGGTTCGATGCCGCGCCGCTCTTTGGTAAAAACGTCCTAATCACGCGCCCCGCCGGGCAAAGCGCTGAGTTTGCGACCGAACTCCTGGAGCGCGGCGCACAACCGATTCTTGCGCCTACGATTAGCATCGGCGTGCCGGACGACGCACCACCGGAAACGCTTTTTTCAACCGCCGGGCTCGCTGCCTACGAGTGGATTGTTTTCACATCGGCCAACGCCGTTGACGCCTTTTTCAAAACACTGGAAACAAGGGGGAAAGACACACGCGCGCTGCGCGACCTCAAGATCGCCGCCATCGGTCCGAAAACCGCGCAGGCGCTGCAAAGGCGCGGCATCCATGCCGATCTCGTGCCCAAGGCATATGTCGCTGAAGACCTTGCGAACGCAATGGTCACAGCAACCGCACCCGGCACGCGGATTCTCCTGTACCGTGCACAAGAAGCGCGCGATGTATTCCCGGCACTTCTCACCGCTCAGGCCCGCATCGTCGATGATGTTGCGGCCTATAAAACGTCGATTGTCAAGGACTCACAGTTTGCCGGCAAAGTGGCGCAATCCGACATCATCACGTTCACAAGTGCCAGCACCGTTGAGGGATTTCTCCAAAACCTCGGGCCAGATGCACCGGCGGCTATCGCTGGTAAGATCGTCGCGTGCATTGGACCAATCACCGCCAAAGCGGCAAGCGATGCCGGCCTGCACGTCGAGGTTATTGCGCAGGAATTCACGGTCGAGGGATTAGTAGAGGCCCTTGAGAAGCGGCTACTATCGACCGTCTCAGCCTCGCTCCGCTAACCGACTTCGATCTGGGCGCATTTTTTGCAGCGCTTATTGCATTCGCGGCGTGGCGCACGCGCGTCCTGACTTTTAGTGGCGCGGTGGCGGCCGTTCTTGTTGGCGCACTTGTATTCGGAAGCGGACAGTGGCGCAACACGGCGGTCCTATTTGCTTTCTTCCTGAGCTCCGTTGTGCTCTCACGAATCGGTCGCGCCCGCAAGCGCGCGCTCGTAGACGTTGGGAAGGCGGGAGCACGCGACGCCGCGCAGGTGCTCGCGAACGGACTTGTTGCCGCGGTCTGCGCGGTGCTCGCAATTCAAAACCCGGCTTGGCAGATTGGATTCGCAGCCGCTTTTGCGGCGGCAACCGCCGATACGTGGGCCACTGAAATTGGAACCCTTGTGCGCGGCACACCGCACTCTATTTTGACAGGAAAGCCAATCGCAACGGGCCTCTCGGGCGGAATAACGCTGGCCGGCACGACTGCCCTGCTCGCGGGGGCTGTTTTCATCGCCCTCGTCGCCCGCCAAGCTCACGCATCAAACGCCGTTGCGGCGATCGCTGTTGGGGGCGTATGCGGCGCGCTAATGGATTCGCTCCTCGGAGCCACCGTTCAGGCCTTGCGTTACTGCACCGGCTGCGGGAGGCACTGCGAGACCGATCCCCATATCTGCGGCGCCGATACAACGCTTGTGCGTGGAGCCGCGTGGATGAGTAACGACGGCGTCAACTTCTTAGCGACTGCGACGGGCGCCGGGAGCGCAATGGCGCTTACTTACTTCTTCCCGTACTTTTTTTCAAGGTAGGGAATAATCGTGTCATCATCGTCCAAGATCGTATCGCCATCGACCATGACCGGAATACCTGTCTGACCCGAGATCTCTTTGACGATGCCGCGGCTACCGTGATCTTGGGGGACGTTTACAACTTTATAATCCAGCAATAAATCAGTCATCTTGGCGCGAACGCGGGCGCAATACGCGCACCACTCCGCCTGGTAGAGTACAATCCCGGTCTCGGTCACCTTCAACTCCTCACAGTCGCCTGACAGTACGTGCTGTAAAGACCATTCCCAATTCGCGTTGGTTGCAAGCATCCGGCGCTCCCGTCACCGAAGATACCCGTAAAACGATTGTATCAACGATCGGGGGGCTGCACATCTTCATGCCGGAGCTGTGGTGGAAGCAAAATCGCCGCATCGGCAGCGCGTTCGCGCTGTCGATGCTTCTGCATGCCATGCTTTGGCTCGTTTTTGCGCACCTCACACCCAATCTACCAAACGCTCCAGAGGCGATCCAAACAATCTCATTCCAAAAAATTCAGCACGTCAGCGTGCGGCAGCAGCACGCCGTGCAAGCGCTTCCCGCAGCCTCTGCCTCGCGCACGGCGGCCCTCCGCCCGGCCAATAAACCGCAGCGGCAGCACCCTCAAAAGGTCGCCGTACACCCCGGCCGCCGGCCCTCACGCAAGGCACCAACGCAAACCAGTACGAGCCCGCAGGTTGTAACCGCACAAGCATCCGGGGTCCCCAGCCCTGGGCCCGCGGCGAGTCCGGTCGCTCGCGCCACTCAGCCTGCTCAAACCGCTAAACCGGCGACCCAAACCGATCAAGCGCAGCATGTCGCCGCGGCAAATGGGAGTGCCGAAAGCGGCGGCCGCGCGCCGTTCTTAGCGCAGGAAGATCCGCATCTAGAATTATCGGTACTGCAAACGTTGAAACAGCGATACAAAATGCACGTGACACTAACCGTTGCCGTCAGCGAAGACGGCCGCACCGGAACAATCGAATTTCAACCCAGCGTAAGTGATGACATCCGCAAGCAAATTACAGATTTGCTCGCTGCAGCGCGTTGGACCGCAGCCCTGTGCGGCGGAGGCATCGGTTGCGAGGGAAAAGCGAAAATCAACCTTTGGGAATGATTCGCAACCCCGCTACGATCGGCGTACCCAAGCCGGGATGGGTGTGGTTGTCGTCATACGCTTCTTTGATTGCAAACCCCCGGGTATAAATTGCCTCGTTGTCCACCCCAAGGCATCCGGCCCGCTTAAAACCCAAGTCCTCAAGTCCAATGCGTCCCGGCGGTAAAATCGAGAAAACGACGCACGGGTCGCGCTCCTCGCGAAGGGCGTTGCGCAGGTGGCGCAATTCACGAATGCGCACGTCGCGTTCGCTTCCAATTTGCGTAGCCACCATCTTGATGTGCTCGCGCTCGTTGCGCAAGGCAATTCGTAAAAGGCCGCGTCGCTCGAACGGACGGGCTGCTGAAAACGGAAGGTACTCATCGCGAATCGTCAACGCCGTAAATCGCGGTTTCCAAAAAACTGCCTGCCCTCCGCGATACCCCCACTGCATCGCAAAGCGCGTAGCGATGGCCAGTGCGTCGCCTGCATCAATTTCACAGACACCGAAAACTTGCGGGTCGAGACGTGCAATCAGCGCCGCGAGCGAACGATTCGCACCCGCTCGTTTGAGACCGTAGCCGCGCAAATAGACGACTGTGAGCAAGTCGCTGCCGAAGCAACCTGCTAGAGAATCGATTTCCCCAAGCCCGAAAGAATTAACCCTACTGCCAGAATCGCCGTTTGATTGCGTTGATCGAGAATTGGATTGATCTCGACCATTTCAATAGAACCTAGGGCGCCGGATTCGGCCATCATTTCCATGATTAAGTGCGCCTCTCGATAACTCAAGCCGCCCTTAACGGGTGTTCCCGTTCCGGGCGCTTCGCTCGGATCGATGCCATCCATATCGAACGATACATGGACGGACTTCGGATCGCGTCCCGTGATTGCAAGCGTGCGCTCCATAATGGCCGGCATGCCGAGCCGATCCACATCACTCATCGAAAAGGCCGTCACGCCGGACTCTCGCAACAGATCTTTCTCATGGGTATCGACGTCGCGCAACCCAATTTGCACCGTGCGCTTGGGATCGGCATATCCGTTCTTGAGTGCGAACCACAGCGGCATTCCATGCACGTTTCCCGACGGTGACGATTGCGGCGAATTGATATCGCTATGCGCGTCGATCCAAACCAGGCCGGCTGCCCGCCCGCGCGCCTGAAATAGCCCTTGTAGGGTTCCCATCGCAATCGAATGATCGCCACCCAGCACGATTGGAAAGCCGTGATCTGCGAGTGCAGCGACGACGAGCGCGGCGAGTTCATTGCAGACCGAGTCGATAATCGGGAAAAACTTTGCGTCGCTTTGAGTTTGGGCGGCCGATTCACGGTCGGGCACATGCAGGTTTCCGTGATCTTCAATCCGCTTGATGCCGAACTTCGCAAGCCGCTCGTGCAAGCGTGCGTAACGAACAGCAGATGGCCCCATGTCAACGCCGCGGCGACTGGCGCCAAGGTCCATTGGAACGCCGATGATATCGACTCGCTCGATAGTTGAAGGTAAAATGGTAGTGCTCACAAGAGAGCCGCTTCGCGTTAAGCTGGCGCCTCGCCTACGGCCAGCTCCGTCTCTTCGCGCGGCGCCTCGGTAAGCGCGGGCTGCGCCTCTTCCAAACTGACCTTTTTGGGGAAGACGTAATACGCAAGTACGCGCAGCATACCGGCGACCGGCACGGCGATGAACATCCCGACGATACCCATCATATCGCCGCCGATCAAGATGGCAAGAATAACGGCTAGCGGGCTGAGCGCAACGGTCTTGCTGACAATCGCCGGCGCGATAAGGTGGCCTTCCAATTCAAAGATCAAGATAAAGAGCACGGCCACAATCGCTGCGTTTCCCGCCCCATTGTTGAAAAACGCAAGCAACACAGCGGGAACGAAGGTGATTACTGCCCCAACATACGGCACGATATCCAGAATAGCGGCCGCAATACCGATAAGCACCGCATACGGCACATGCAGCGCTAAAAGCATCCCCGTAATCAGAATTCCGACCGAAGCTCCAACCAGGAGCTGGCCGCGGATAAATCCACCAATCACCTCATCGAGCTCGACGAGAATGCCGAGGCCTTTTTCGCGGTGCGGCTGCGGAATCAAGGCAACGAAATAGCGTTTGAGATTTTCGGAATCCAGCAACATGTATGCCGAGAGCACTGGAACGATAACGGCCGTGGCCACAATGGTGAGCGTTCCTGCAAGCATGGTGAGCGCGCTTAGCGTCGCATCATACCGATGCGTACGAAACCAATTGCTCGCATCCACCGGTAAGCTAGCAACGGCCGCTCGCAACCATTCGGGAAGACGCGCGATGAAGGGCGTTTGCGGGTTCATCATCTGCGTCTGGACGACATTGACAAAATGCGGATAGCCCAGCGCGATTTGCGTAATCTCATTCGTCAGCGCTGGCAAGACCACAACGAGCAGCAAACCGACGACAGCAAAGAGCCCGGCATAAACAATAAGCACCGCAGCTAAGACCGGCAGTTTCACGTTAAGCCGGCGCACGAGCGGGTAGAGCACATACGCCAGAAAAATTGCCAGGATAATGATGATCGTAATCGACTCGATGCGCGCCAAGAAATTGAGCAAGCCACCGAGGACGTACACCGCCAAAATAATCAACAGGAGCACCTTAACCCAGTAGGTTACGCGCTCGTCTGTAAACCAAGCATAGATTTTCGGTTTTTGCGCCATCCTAGGGCTTGTACCCAATCCGGAGGCAGGCGCTCGCCCACCTCGTTAAGTTTCTATTTTGCCCGCACGCGAGGGCCAGAGCTTCTTCGCGCCCGCGGCTACCAGGTTTGCCAGCACATTCGAAGGGCGCTTGAGCACTCGCAAATGCCAGGCCCGATGATGGCCATCGTCGAGATCGAGGATGAACATAAATAGCCGGTGTCGCTGCGGAAGACGCGCACTCCAATCCCGGGCGCGTTGGATTCCGTCCGCGCACTGGATGGCGAGTTGGCGGAAGACGTCGTCATCCGTCGCCGCGTTCGCCACAATCTTGGTGAAATCGCGGTAGCGCAATCCAAGGGCCCGCAGGAGCGCGTTGTCGATCGGGCTTTGGCCATAGAGATAGAGCCCCAGTTTCCCCGCCATTGCCGCCCGCGTCTTATCGATCAGGCGCGGGAGCCATTTGATTCCGCCAATCTCCTCGTTCCAACGCCGCGGCGGCCCCTGTGATAGATCGCGAATCTCTTCCATAGAGATCGGTCTTCCACGAAGGGCGCCCACCTTCCGGGGCCGTACTCAGCCGCGATGAAGAACGCGCTCGTTTGTCTCGTGCTGACCGTGGCGTTCGCCACGTCGTTATCCGGATGCGCCAAACGCGCGCAAAACACCGCCGCTCCCGGGGCCCTCAACTTGGGCATGGTTACGGATGTCGGCGGCCTGGGCGACAAATCGTTTAACGACTCGGCTAACTCGGGGCTCCAACAAGCGCAATCGCAGCTTGGCGCCCACGTCCAAGTCTTGCAGTCAAAATCCGCCGCCGACTATCAGCCCAACCTCAGTGCGCTGACGAACCAGCACTACGACGAGATCTACGCCATCGGATTCCTGATGAACAAAGATCTCGAGCAAATGGCCAAGAGTAACCCAAAACAGCGCTACGCGATTATCGACGCGGTCGTCGATCAGCCGAACGTTACGTCGGTTACCTTTAAAGAACAAGACGGATCATTCATGGCCGGCGCCCTCTCGGCACTTATGACCAAGACGCATCACGTGGCATTTCTCGGCGGTGTTGATATCCCACTCATACGTAAATTTGAAGCCGGTTATATCGCCGGCGCCCATCAAATCGATCCCGCCGTAAAAGTCGATGTGAAGTATGTCGGCTCGTTTGAAGATGTTGCATCGGGCAAAGAGCTCGCCAATTTGCTCTACGGTTCCGGCGTTGACATCATTTTTGCCGCAGCCGGCAAGGCTGGTTTGGGCGCGATGGCCGCAGTCAAAGATCGCAAGGATGACTACGTGATCGGCGTGGATTCAAATCAAGATGGTATCGTTCCGGGTAAAGTGCTTACCAGCATGGTTAAACGCGTCGACGTGGCCGTGATGCGCGTTGCGCAGGCCGCTGCGGATCAGAAACCGCTGAGCGGGCACATCACCCTCGGCTTGGCCGATCAAGGGATTGCGCTCACGGATTTCCAGTATACCAAAACGCTTATCGGCGACGCCAAAATCGCCCGTTTGAATGCCATCCGCGCCGCTATTACCTCAGGAAAAATTACACCGCCGGCAACTCGGGAAGAGCTGGACAAATTCAAGTTCACGAGACGCTACTAACACCCGCGCTCTCCCTCCGCGGCATCACGAAGTCCTATCCCGGTGTCAAGGCCGTCGACGGGGTTGACTTGGATTTGTTTGCCGGTGAAATTCACGCGCTGGTAGGTGAAAACGGCGCGGGCAAAAGTACGCTGGCCAATATTGCATTCGGAACGGTCAAACCCGACAGCGGCACGGTTGAAGCCAGCGGCACCGTCGGCCTGGTACACCAGCATTTTGAGTTGGTTGGGCGCTTACGCGTGTGGCAAAATATTCTCCTCGGCCGCGAGCCACGTCGAGGAATGTCGATTGATGTGGCCGCAGCGCGAGCACGCGTGCTCGCGCTTGCGCAACAAAACGGACTTGACATCGATCCGGATGCATTTGTTGAGGATCTGCCGATCGGTATTCAACAACGCGTTGAATTGCTGCGCGAGTTGGAGCGCGAACCCACCGTTCTGCTCCTGGACGAACCGACCGCAGCGCTCGCACCCGCAGAGATCGACGCATTTTTCGTGACCATATCCAAGCTTGCCGAGCGCGGTACGGCCATCATGATCGTCACCCACAAACTGCAAGAGGTGATTAGCCACAGCGTGCGCACGAGCGTCATGCGGCACGGCAAGATCGTCGGCTCCATGCTCACCGCGTCGACAACGGTGGATGCCATAGCGCGCGAAATGGTCGGTGGGGAAGTTCCGCCCGTCGCAGACCGCGAGCCGACGACGCTCCGCGAGTGCTTTCGCGTCGAAAATCTTTGCGTGGGAAGCGGTTCGAATCGCGCACGCGATTTAAGCTTTGCGGTGCAAGCCGGCGAAATCGTGGGCATTGCCGGTGTGGAAGGTAATGGCCAGTCGGCACTTGCCGACGCCATTGCAGGCGTAACACCTTATGAAGGTACGCTCACGATTTCGCAAAGCAAGGGCCGGCCCGGTATCATCCCGCAAGACCGCCATCGCGAAGCACTGGTCATGCCCTGGTCAATTGTAGAAAATACGATTCTGGGACGGCAGCACGACCCAGGTCTTCGCCGTGGTATCATGCTCGATCGAACGGCTGCGCGCGCCGACGCGCAAGCAATTGTTGAACGGCTTGACGTGCGCGCAGCATCGGTCGATGTCGCAGTCAAAACGCTCTCCGGGGGAAACCAGCAAAAGGTCGTGGTGGGACGC
>JALYIF010000287.1 GCA_030775925.1 Vulcanimicrobiota bacterium
GGGTGATGCCGCAAGCATATTGGCCGCGGCTGACGTCGAATGCCGCCCCGCTGAGATTCCTTTTACCTCCACGGCCGCGCCCGGGCGCCGCAACGTCTACCTCATCGACTATCAGCGGCTGGCCGCGATGGGCGACCGGGATACCATTGAGCGTGCGCTCGCGGTCCTCGGTAAGGTCGACGGCGGGCTGGTCATCATTCTCCACGAGCCCGGAGAGAGCGACGCCGCGTGGCTCGCCCAAGACCCCAACGTCATCGGCTGGCTGACAAGCCCCATCGATCCCATTGCCCTGCTGACCACCATCCGCGCCGCCGGTACCATCTTTGCCATGCGCGCTGAACTGACGCGCATGGCCGACTCTGAGGACCGCTCAACGCGCGAAAACGAGCAGCTTCTCAATATCGGTTTAGCGCTCGGCTCCGAACGTGACATTACGACGCTTCAGCGCCTCATCGTGCGCAAGGCGCGCGAACTTACCAACGCCGACTCGGGAAGTTTGTTCCTGATTGAAGAGATTGAAGGCGAACGCAAACTTCGTTTCGCGGTGGCCCAAACGGGTCCGGAGGACGAGGGTAAATATCTGGGTGCGGTCCTGCCGCTCTCGCGGGCTTCGATCTCGGGCAACGTCGCCGTCACCGGTGACGTTGTTCGCATTCCGGATGCCTATCAGATCGGCGAAGACCACGAATACCGCTTTAATCCCGCGTTCGATAAAGCCAATAACTATCGCACCATGTCGGTCTTGTGCGTACCGATGCGCAACCACAAACACGAAGTGGTGGGCGTCATCATGTTGCTCAATCGCAAGCCCACGTTTGACATCATACTGACGTCACCGCAATTCACCGAGCAGATCGTGACTCAATTCGATGCGAAGGACGAACGCGTACTGCTGTCCCTGGCTTCGCAAGCAGGCATCGCCCTTGAGAACAATCAGCTCATCGAATCTATTCAAGCGCTGTTCGAACAATTCGTACGTGCGTCAGTTAAGGCGATTGAAGCGCGAGACGCCTCCACTCAGGGCCATTCGGAACGGGTTGCCAAGCTAACAGTGGCACAAGCCGAGATGATCAACACCATCGACACCGGTGATCTGCAGACCCTAAAATTCAATCCCGACCAGATGCGCGAGATGCGCTACGCCGCGTTGCTACACGACTTCGGCAAGGTCGCTGTTCCGGAGTACATCTTCGGGAAGGCAAAAAAGCTCCCCGACGGCCGCCTCGACACCATTCGCGTCCGCTTTTTGCTTGCGATCGAACAGATTCAGGCAAGTGCCGCTCGCGATAAACTTGCCCTCTTACGCGATGGTGCTGAGATGGATGATCCGCGGATCGCTGAGATCGATACGCGAGCGGAGGCATCATCAACAGAACTTGCCGGATTGCTGGCCAGCGTCGAGCAAGCAAACGAACCCGCGGTCGTCGCTGCAACGGTCGGCGATGCTCTTGCCATCGTGATGGAACGGCACTACGAAGATCGCGACAAGACAATCCCGCTGCTCGATCAATCCGAATTCGAATATTTGAAAATCCCGCGCGGGTCACTTTCCGACGACGAGCGTGACAAGATGCAGCAGCACGTCACCCAGTCGTTTCGATTCCTGGCTGAGATTCCGTGGCACACTACGCCATGGCAGAACGTTGCTTACCTCGCCTACGGTCATCACGAACATCTTGATGGAACCGGCTATCCGCGCAAACTCAAAGGCGACGAGATCGTACCTCAGGTTCGCCTCATGACCATTGCGGACGTGTTTGACGCCCTGACAGCGAGTGACCGGCCGTACAAACGAGCAATCCCGCTTGAAAAAGCGCTAGATATTCTTACAAAGGAATTTGCCGAGCGCGGAAAAATCGACCCGCTTCTTCTCGATGTGTTCATTCAAAAGCGTGTCTACGACTCAATTACGATTGTTTAAGGAGTTGCATGGAAAAAGAACGCGATGTCGCCCACCAAATCAACCACGATCTGGGTTTGAATCCGTCGCTCGATAGCACGGGCTCAAGCGACAAACGCCTGGAGAAGCTGCGCGAATTCCACGCGGACGACCTGGCAGCCGAAGCCGCCGCAAAAGAAGACGACCCGTGAGCGACGGCATTTCTTTGTCCGATGCGCTCGCAGCGCAAGCCGCGCTTCGGGACGCGGCGGGCTTGGGCGCGGAAACGTTCCCCATTCAAGCCTTCGTTGGCATGATTAGCGACGAAGTCGAGGTGCTGCGAAAGCAAGGGCGATCGGACGACGACATCGCGAAGCTCATTGCAGCAAACTCGTCAATCAAAATTTCCGCCAACGATATCGGCGAGAACTACGCACCACCCGAAGAACGCAACCACTCGTAAAATCGCCTCCGCTTTCTATCGCAACCATATCACCCTGAGCTTGCTATTGTCACCCTGAGCACACTCTGCTGTCACCCTGAGCGCACTCTGCTGTCACCCTGAGCCGACCCGTGTCACCCTGAGCCGGTCGAAGGGTGGTAAAATGAAATGCGCTGCTGCTGTACCACCCTTCGACAAGCTCAGGGTGACACCGTTGGCCTCAGGGTGACACCGTTGGCCTCAGGGTGACACGGTTACGCTCAGGGTGACAGTAGCAAGCTCAGGGTGACACGGGGCGGCTCAGGGTGACACGGGTTTTACAGTGCCAGCACGTCGGAGGCGTCGATGGCGGCTGCCATTGCCGCGTAGCGTGCGTCAATTTCTGCTAGCGGCACGAGCGCGAATGCGCGCTGTTCCAAATGTGGATGCGGAATTTTGAGAGCCGCTTCGTTCACGACCACGTCATCATAGTAAAGGATGTCGAGGTCGATGATGCGCGGGCCCCAGTGATAGGTTGGGACGCGTCCGAGTTCCACTTCGATCCTTTGCAATGCCGCAAGAAGTTCATGCGGACGCAAGGTCGTCTCAACGAGCGCAGCCGCGTTGATGAATTCGTTTTGAGCTTGCGCACCGCCGCCCCATGGCTTTGAGCGATAACAACTCGACACTGACTTTAGTTTGCCGATTTTACGCAGCGCTTCAAACGACTTGCGGACGTTTCCGAGCGCATCGCCGAGATTGGATCCGATTCCGATTGCTGCTACGGCCATTGCGCCACAAACCTCGGATTGTCTCTGCGCAACGACACGGACGGGGTTGCACCGTCGAGGAGGCCTGGTTTTCCGACGCGCACACGAGCCGCTGCTACCCGAGCATCGAGAAACACTTCGTCGATGATTGCACCGGCGAGGCGTTCGAGCAGCAGGTAAGAATGCTCGCGGATAATTCGCAGAATGGACTCATGCAAGGCCGCATAGTTTAAGGTTTGCTCCAAATCGTCCGTGCGCTGAGCGCCCGCAAGATTGATCTCTAGACTCACATCCACATCAAATGGCTGCACTTCGTCACGTTCACCTGGATTTGCGCCATGTTTACCGTAGGCCTTAATGCCATGCAATTCGATTAAGTCCATGGCTGTGGCCGCCATCCTCGTTCGATTGCATCGCTAACACTGATGACGTCGCGAATCTCTGCCACATCGTGGACGCGCACGATGTCAATGCCGGCTGCGATGCCAAGGGCAACGGTGGCCGCCGTCCCAAACGTGCGTTCATTCGCTTCACGGCCTGTGAGTTTTCCGATGGTGGATTTGCGCGAGGTTCCAAGCAGCGTGGGAAATCCGAGGGCCACCAGGCGGTCGAGCGCGCCAAGCACGGCGATATTCTGATCGGGTGATTTTCCAAAGCCGATCCCCGGGTCGAGAATAACGTGCTGCTGTGGAATCCCGGCACGCACCGCTCGGTTGGCGGCCTCTTCAAGAAACGCCAGCACTTCATCCATGCAATCGCGCTCGTACACCGGGACGGCTTTGTTGTGCATGATAATAACCGGCGCATCGCATTCAACCGCCGCAGTCAGCAACGCATCGGAGAGGCCCCAAATCGAATTTAGCACATCGGCACCGGCAACATGCGCCGCTCGGAAGATCGCCGGCTTAAACGTGTCCGCGGAAATAATGGGAGCATCGCCAAGGGCGCTGCGCGTTTGCTCCACGACCGGAATCAGCCGCGCAAGCTCGGTCTGCTCCTCAATCGGTGTATGGCCGGGCCGGGTAGACTCCGCGCCAATATCCAGGATCTCTGCGGAAGCACGAAATTGTGCGACGGCATGCTCAACCGCGGACGAGGTTGTTGCGCGGCCATCGCCGGAAAATGAATCCGGGGTCGCGTTGACGATGCCCATGAGATAGGTTCGCTCGCCCCACACTAATCG
>JALYIF010000288.1 GCA_030775925.1 Vulcanimicrobiota bacterium
ATTAAATACTGCCCACGATCCGCGCAGGTGGTCTTTGCTGGCATACATAGCGATCTCGGCATCACGCAAGACGTCTTCGGCCACCACATAGGAATGGTCGATGGAAACCATCCCGACGGAGGCCGTACAGAAGATCTCGCGCTTGCGAACGTTCGACGGAATCTTAAAAGCCGCAGCAATGCGGTGAGCGTCGTTTTCTATTGCCTCATCCGCACGGCGGCTAAAAATTGCAAACTCATCGCCGCCCAGACGCGCAACCAAGTCGCCGGGAAACGCGGCGGCAATTCGGGCGCCTAGCCCTACGAGCAACTGATCTCCAGACTCATGCCCTAGCGTGTCGTTAACCAGACTAAATGAATCAATGTCGACAAACGCAAGCGACGCAAGGGAGCGCCTTTTCTCACCAAGATGCTGCGACAGGGCTTCAAGGAGAAAGGCCCGGTTTGGCAAGCCGGTGAGCGTATCTGTGTAAGCGGCTTTTCGCAAGCGCGCTTCCACCTGAGCCTGTAACATGAGTTCGCTCTCCAGGCGATCTCGCTCGACCTGCATTTTTAAGGTTTCGCGTTTTGCTCGCCATGCGCGAACAAACATCACACCTAGGAGAAGCGCTAGCAACCAGATCCCCAAAACAGCGGCTGCAGCCACTTCCACGGCATGCTGGGAGCTCTTAACGACCCAGCTGCGATCGCTCGTGAGATGAAGGCGCTCTTTGGTGAAGCGGATGTCCGCCGACATATCAACGCTGGGCACACCGGCTTTGGGCATGCTCCCAATGGTTAACGTGTGTCTGCCATCGATCGCTTCAAAAAATGCGCTGTCCGAGGGTGGAAGCCCGGCCGCAATAATGGACGACAGATTATCTGCACGCGCATCAACGCTAACCACTCCAGCCAAGCGACCGTGCAGATAAAATGCCCTAAGGAAACTCAAGAACTGCCGATGGAGCTCTAAATATGGGCCAAACGCCGTAAGCCTGCCTTTTTCTGCCACACCATAGCGGTACCAAGGAAGGCCAAAATAGCGGTAGCTCCCATCATCGTTACGCTCTATTCCGGTTCGCCCATCACGGGTCTCGGCATATGGCCCGTAGTATCTCGAATGCCCATCGAAGACGCGCGGCTCAAAAAAGCATCCGAGCCCATAAATCTGCGAGTTAATCCGAGAATTCAATAAGCCCGCGAGCAGATGCTCAATCAGGACACGATCGTTCCGCACGGTACATGGACCGCTTGCCGCGGTATTCGTTAATTGGGCTGCGTCGCTTGTAAAGTCGTTCACCTCAAGGGCGAGCCTCTGCAGTCGCAACTTTTGAAACGCATCAGCCTGCGCAGAAACCTGCGCATTCCTGGTATTTAACGCCTGCATGATAAGTAGCGTGCTAGCGCCAGCTACGATGCAAAGTAGCACCAGCCAGTACCATGGTTCACGATAGGTCCTGCGCACGCCCATTCTATAGCTTTCGGGATTGACGGCTTGCGGGCTTAGGCCGCCGGCCCGAAGGCTTCTCCACAGCTATTTCACATCACCAAATTACTGTTTGTGGATATACGCACGCTGTGGAGAACGCTCCGCATGCGGGCAAAGTCCTAATCGCTTCAACTTGACAGCCGGGGCTCAAATGCGCGGTAATGGGCTTGGGTGCGTTTATGACGTGGGGGCTTTTTACATTGGATGGCGACTTAACACGAACTCAGTGCCAAGAACTCGTGAGGCCACGATGATCCGCCGGCCCGTCTGGCCAAAGCCGGAATCGAACGCCGGTGCGGCGCACCAAGGCACGGTGGACGTTCCAACATTGCTTACTGACAGGCTTCTTATAACCGTGCCCGGCAAGGAGGCCGCGCCGCGATACGCGCAGTTTTGCCGCGAGAACGCTGCCTTTCTCGAACCATGGCAAGGGCCGTTTTATGAGCGTGAGTTTGCGGTCGATTTTTGGCAATCGTCGCTAGAACGGCGCCAGCAAGCTTTTGCAGCCGAACGCGGATACAGCTTTGCGATTTTCTGGCGCGACGCCGGCTTGCAAGGGCCGCTCCTCGGCTACTGCAATTTTTCCGAGATCGTGCGCGGACTTTTTCAAGCCTGCTATCTTGGGTATGCTCTCGGAGAGAGTTCCCAAGGCAAGGGTATTATGACCGAGGCGCTTGAGGGGGCGACGAGCTATATTTGGAAGACGGTAAAGCTCCATCGGATTATGGCAAACTATATGCCCCACAACACGCGCAGTGCAGCGGTGCTTAAACGCCTGGGATTCAAAATTGAAGGCACGGCTTCGAAATATCTCTACATCAACGGTGCTTGGCGGGACCACGTGCTGAGCGCGCTCACCAATCCGGAGCAATTGGTTCCGCCGCAAGCCATTTAGTGGCAAACTCGGACTTGAATCAGGTCCCCGAGCACGTGCAGTCGACGATTGTTTCAATTGCCGATTTGCACGCCGAACATTATCTCTCGCTTCCTTCTTCTCAAATCGGCATCGAGTGGGTTACCGCGCGCCTCGGCCGCCCGTGGCCGGTTTTTATTGTGCTAGCACTGATCGGAAGTTGGGTTCTTTTCAACACCATTTCCGTTCAACATGGGCACCACGCAATCGACCCACCGCCTTTTTACTGGTTGCAGGGAGCGGGCACGCTCAGCGCGCTTCTTATGACGTTTCTGATTCTCACAACCACCAATCGCCAGAACGCACTCGACGAACGGCGCGCGCAATTAACGTTGCAGATTGCGCTACTGACCGAAGCCAAAATCACCAAGGTGATCGAATTGGTCGAACGGATTCGCCAAGAGCATCCGCTGCTTTCAAATCCCACCGACGAGGAGACCGGCGCCATGACGACTCCGGCCGATCCTAAAGCGGTGTTAAATACGATGGACGAAGCTCATCGGCAGGCGCTCTCTGAAGAGGCGCGTGACGGAGCGGAACACTAGCCGGAACTCCCCAGCCCCGTTACGGCTTTTTCTTTGTTTTTACCGGATGCGCCTTACGCCAGGCAAGGCATTGGTCAATCTGCACTTTTAGTTCGGGCTTTACCGCGAGAAGCGCTTCACGCTCGTACACTGAGGAGGGCGGATTGTCTTCTGCATTTAGCACGATACTTTCGCATGAGACGTTGCGCTGTGCGGCCCACTGCTTTCCATCCGCCGGACCCTGCGCGTTCCCCGCAAACGCGCAGGTTGATTCAGTGAGGAACAGTGCACACAGCAGTGCACCGGGGGTTTTCATGAAGTGGCTTACCCGTTTGCCTTGAGGACCTTCAGTATCTCGTCAATCACGCGCGGTGCGTCGGCAGCTGCCGGCTGACAGGTGCCCGCGCCGAAATGTCCGCCCCCGCCATAATCAGCCATCAAATCGCCGATGCTTGTTTTGCAGTTGCGGTTGAATATGCTGTGCCCAAGTTGAATCGATACAAACTCGCCGCCCTTACCGTCGGCGAGGCGCATTGACACCGTGGCATCGGGGAAGAGTTCGTAGATAAGGAACCGGTTTCCCGAGGGCAGATCTTTGAGCCCGCGCACGTCGGTGATGACAACATTACCCTCAAGCTTACTGTGCTCGAGCAGATGTTGCTTGAAAGTGCCTTCTTCTCGCTTTAGGCGATCGACATGCACCTTTACTTTTTCGTCTTGCAAAATTTGCTCGACCGTCTTGTCTTTCGCGAGGCCCATCAAATGATGAAAATAATCCTTAAAGGCGCCCAAACCGCTGCGCGGATCTAAGGTGTATCCCACCAGTATCCAGCCTTTAGGGTCGTTTACATCTTCGCGAGTCAGTTGCGCTGAATCCAACCGGTCCGTCGCGTCGAGCAAGTCATGGAAGCGCTCAAATTTTGGCGACTTGTAGTGATCGGAGATTACGCGCGCGGCGCTGGGCGCAATCTCGTACGCGCCTTTCATATTTGGATTCCAAGACGCGTCGGACTGGCTTAAGTGATGATCGAACCACAAGCCGGCACGCTCGTCATACGGCAGATTGGCAAGGACGTCGTTCGAAGAGATCGTGACCTTGCCGTCTTGAACATCCTTGGGATGGGCAAAGTCCACTTCTTCAATCGCTTCAACCTCTTGAAGCAAGATGGCCGAGGTTAAGCCATCGAGGTCGGCTCGTGTAACCAGGCGCATTAGAAACCCCCCCTACAAAATCAAAGATGGCAAGCGATAGAGCCCGCAGACCGCTTGAAGCCTTCGGCAAGCGCCAGCTAGCTCCCGGTAATAGCCAGGTCTGACTATTGCCGGGTCTGGTTGGGAACGAGCCGGCGAACCCGCTTCCGGTATCATTTGAGCATAGAAGGGGGTTCCCATGTTCGACTTTGATATACACACTGTCCGCGGCAGCGGCCGCGCCTTACTGGCCGTCGCTGCGTGCTGTCTGATGGCCATTCTCAGCGGGACGATGTTTCACTAAAGAAATGCCTAGCAGCATTGCCCTTGACCCGTAGATAAAAATTAATGCGATGATTAAAATGCAAGGCGGCACACACCCAATGCACGGGAAAAGGCGCCGTTAGTCCAGTCATTCCGACAGGGCGGGACCCAGTACTCTAGAGACTGTGTGTAGCATGATGCGGTACCAAGGCAGACACGAATTGTTCTGATCTGGCAACCCATCCAAAGAGTGCTTGCACAACCAGCAGGGACGCCTCGTAATTACTCCGCGACAGCCCGTCTCCGATCGGTTCTGCCGTGCAGTCAGCAAGAAGCAGACATCGGTAATCGCGAAACATCGCATCCCGAATTGTGGACTCGACACATACACTGGTCGTACAGCCGGTAAAGATCAGGTCCTTGATTTGACGGTCTCGTAGGACCTGATGAAGATCGGTCTCAAAGAAACCGCTGAAACGATGTTTATATAGGACCACATCGCCAACCTCGGGAGCTAGTTCCGGAACGATATCGGTGTTCCAAGTGTCTCGAACGAGGATTCGACTCGCGGTACCATCCGGCGCTGTCGAAGTTTGACCGGCCCGGAGCCGTTCGTGCTTGACCCAATTCGGCGAATCGAGGGCCCCGGCGTCCGATAGGTCCGAGCGGAAAGCCATCTTTAAATACACAACGGTTATGCCTGCTTGCCGAGCCGCCTCCAGAACTCTCGCCGTCGGTGCAATGACCGCACGGATCCCGGATATATCGATCCCGCTGATCTCAAACGAACCGCCGGCTGCGCCGAAGTCGTTCTGCATATCAACGACGATGACGCCGCTGCGCGCGGGGTCGATCGTTATAGCTTCCGGCTGTGCCTCAATGACCACTTGCCTACTCGATGAACGCATCAAACCATCCAATGATCGGCCAAATCTTCGCCCTTGCTGCGAATGTTCAGTACTCTGCCAACGGTATCGCGGACTTAGGAAACGTAAGAAATGTTGACGGGAAACCCAGCGGCTTCTGCCCGCTGCAATATGCCGAAAACGTGATCGAGCTCTTCTTCAATCATGACGATGTCGCCGGCGCTCACGCCAACCGGTGCCGCATTTTCCCAGAGAATCCGGCGCGCAGCTTGAAGCGCCATACGCAGCCGCTGCGGAGTGGCCTCCATAACCGGCCAATCTTCCATCGACACAGGGGGCACAATCCGCCAGCCGTTCCCCGAAGAGATGCCGTCGTCGAAGAAGGCATGCGGGATACTCGCCAGCATGTCGACCGCTTCGCGATCCGCAGGTTGCAAACTCAAGCCCATCTCCGCCAACCGCACGATGTACCGGAAGAACGACGTGCTGCCGACCGTATAGGAGCCCGCGGGTGATGCAACGTTGACGTGGACCATATCTCCGCTGCCTTCTGGGCCAGCGCTCCCAATCTCTCTATCGTTCAAGCTGGAACGGAATTCCTAACTCACCCGAGAGCTTTTGTAAAGTTGCCCAAACCTTATGGTGAACGGGTACGCCATGTTCCCGATGATAGTTCGTCTTTTCATGTTCTATCTCGCCGGCAACGTAAATGCGTTCTGCGCCCGGGGCCTTCGTGCTATCCTTAAAATCCCGAAGTTCTTTATCCATGTCGCGCTTGAAGTCGTCGACGTCGCGGAACCCGTCCACGCGGAAAGCGCCAAACCAGTGTGAGATCGCGCCGGGCTGCGGGCCGGAGCTCGGAAGCGGCAACGAATTTCCGAATGCCCCACCGCTCAGAACGCCGCATAAAATGTCCACGAGCAGTCCCAGGCCGAAGCCCTTGTGCCCGCCATTATCGACGCCAAATCCGCCGAGCGGTAACAGCGCACCCTTAAGCGCTTCGGCCGGGCTATTGGTTGGGTGACCTTGCGCATCGATAGCCCATCCCGGATTGAGATCTTTTTCTTTACGCTGGTACACTTCAAGTTTGCCGCGCAGCACGGTGGTCGTTGCAAAGTCGAGCACAAACGCCGGCTCATTCTGCGTCGGGATCGCATAGGCGAGGGGGTTAGTGCCGAGCATAATATCCTTACCGTACGTCGGCGCTCCGTAGCGAACAGAATTCGTTGACGCGAGGCCGATCATGTTGTGCGGCAGGGCAAGCATCGCGTAGTATCCCGCGATTCCGTAATGATTGGAATTGCGAACCGCGCCAAAAGCAGCGCCGTGCTGGGTTGCTTTCTCGATAACTTTTTCCATCGCCATCTTGCCGACGGGATGACCGAGGCCGTTATCGGCATCGTACAGTACTGAGGTTTCGGTTTCCCGGACGATTTCGTAATTGGGATTTGCTTTCAGCTTCCCGTCGCGAATGCGGCTGACGTAATACGACTCAAGACGCGCGACCCCGTGGGATTCGATCCCGCGTAAGTCCGCAGCAACCAGGACGTCGGCCACCGTTTGGGCCGCATGTGCATCCACCCCAACGTTCTGCAGAACCGTGCAAACGAAATCTTTGAGCTTTGGCTCTGTGCTCAAAGCGTACTCGTTGGTCGCCACCTCAGCCACGAAAAAAACCTCCGGGGAGAATAAGGAAAGGGGTGCAAGCATCGTTCGACAAGATCAGCATGACCCATCTGCTGTGAACGCTAGGAGCGAGCCCCTCCGTCATGATCGAGCCACCAGTCCGCGGCTTTACCGGCCCGGATACCCCGTCCGATTCGATCTACAACCAATGTGTCCGATGTGGCCTGTGCCTTCCGAGCTGCCCGACCTACCTGGAGACTTTAACCGAAACCTCCAGTCCGCGCGGCCGGATTAGTCTCATTAAGGCTGTGGGTGACGGCGAGCTTGACCTCTTGAGTCCCGGCTTCGTCCATCAAATGTCGGAGTGCCTCGATTGCCGCGCGTGCGAGGCAGCCTGCCCGTCGGGCGTTGCGTATGGCCAACTCGTAGAAACGGCCAGAACCCAAATTCAGGCAGCCGCGGCGCCGGCGGCCCCGCCACAAGCGCGCTTCGCCCGTTTTTTCGGATTGCGCCTGCTCTTTACGCACATGGTAGTCATGCGCGTCGCCGCGGCGCTCCTGCGCTTTTATCAGCGATCTGGGCTCCAAGCGGCGGTGCGCGCGAGCGGTATCTTACGGGCGCTCAAGCTGGATGCGCTCGAAGCGATGGCACCACGTATCTCAGACCGCTTCTTCACCCCACGCAACCAGCGTTTCGAGGCACCGGACGCGACGAGAACCGCGTTCTTGCACGCCGGATGCATCATGCACGTTGCGTTTGCAGATGTGAATGCAGCCACCGTGCGGATGTTAGCGCGCGCAAAATGCCGCGTCATTGTTCCCGCAGGTCAAGGCTGTTGCGGTGCAATCACCGTTCACGCGGGCGACATGCCCGCGGGACGTGAGCTCGCAAAGCGCAATATCGCGGCGTTCGAGCAATCCGGCGCGGACTACTACGTCATCAATGCAGCCGGGTGCGGTTCGACGCTCAAAGAATACGGCCGCATGTTTGCTCACGACGCACAGTGGGCGCCACGCGCACAGGCATTTTCTGCCCGAGTGCGCGACATCACAGAACTACTGGATGAGTTGGGGATAACACCGCCCGATCGCCGCATAGACCAAACCGTCACCTATCAAGAGCCATGCCATCTCGCGCATGCTCAGCGTATTACATCCGCGCCACGACGCCTGATGCAGCAAATCCCCGGTCTCTCTCTCGTCGAAATGGACGAAAGCAGCCTATGCTGCGGATCGGCCGGCATTTATAACTTGACACAACCTGAAATGGCTAAACGCCTGCAAGATCGCAAGATTGCAAACGCCTGCGCGACGAACGCAGACGTCGTGGTTACTGCAAACCCGGGTTGTGAATTACAACTGCGTGCCGGACTGCTGGCAGCCGGAAGCGCGATGAGCGTGAAGCACATCGTTTCGTTGCTGGACGAGGCCTACGAAGTGGGGTCTTAAATCGTCCCCGCGAGCCGGTCGCGACCCGCCAGTGCGCTCTCAAGCGACGAATAAACTTCAAACACGCGCATGAGTCCGGTGATATTGAGAAGCCGCTCGATCGGTCCGCTGTTAATAACCAAACTGACATTGCCGCCGTTCTCGAGTGCCCGACGATGTCCGCCGATGAGCGCGCCGAGGCCGGTCGAATCAAGAAACTCAACATGTGTAAGATCAACGATGATCTCGTGATTTTTTTCGCCCGCCGCCTCGAGTAGGGCAGCACGTACGCTTGGCGACGTAGCCAAATCAAAACTTCCAGTCAAGCTGAAGATCATGGTAGCGCCGTTGTGTTCGGTTTTAATGTCGATGGACAGCTCGTCGTGGGACATAAAAAGATGCTCCTATCCTTCATATTCACGCCAGAGTGCAACAAGGCCGCCGTGCACGTGAATCATCGCGCACCCGGCGCCTTCGCGCCAACTCTGGTCCTGGCCTTTGACTGCAAATCGATAGCTGAGCGCAGCCCGCTCGCCTTGCATCACAAGCTCTTCCGGCTCGAAGCGCCAGAGCGGGCCGTCCCGAAAGAAGCGCACGAAGTGCGCGACCAGTGCCTCGCGCCCGATGATCGCGCCGTGCTTGGCTTCTTGATACACCGCGTCTTCGGTAAAAAACGCGGCCGCCCGGTGCGCGTCACCCGCCTTCCACGCGCCAATCAGCGCCTCGAGCATCTCTTGATTAGTCATATGGGTCCATTCTGCAAACTGCTAGGAATACCGCATATGATGCCGGCTACATGAAGGCCCGCGCTCGGGATGGGGGGGCATGGGTCGTGGCGCAACAGCGCGAATGCGCGAAGCATGCCCGACAGAAATTCCAGCCCGCTGCTCGAAGCGCTCAAAATTGCCAAGGCCAGCAAGAGCGGTGTACCGATGCAAATTCAAAACGCGGTGCACGAGATTGAGAATTCGAAGGATGAGAACGAGCGGCGCCGTTGGGCCAATGAGGTTTCACGGTGGCTCTATGCCGAGACTAGCAAAGCCGGGGTTGATAAATTTACCGTGATGGGATATAGCGCGTTGCAGAATGCGCTGGCTCCCTATCTTTCGCACGACTAACGGACGAAGCGCCGGCTCTCGCCATCCCACCGCCAGGCTTCCGGCCCGATGATGTGTACGCCGCCGATCCAGCGGTCGACTGGCCGATCCTGCAACCAGTCGCTTTCCCGGGCTGCAATACTTTTTCCGAGCGGCGTGATTTCATATCGCCCATGTGCGCTGGTTAAAAGCGGCGCGGGGTCGGCGCATAGGTCGTCCAAGATTTTAAAAAACGACGAATCCCCAAGATACACGGCCTCTTCACAATTTTGCGAGAGACGAAAGATGTCGTCCTTGCGATGTACTCCACCAGCGACCGTATCCAGAATTTGGGTTTGCGTGCGCGAGAGACCCGTCACCTTACTCGGATATTCTTCAAACAGGCGCCGTATTGCGCTATGCAAATGGCGCATCTCCGAGGTAACGCGGTCTTGTAATTCATAGAGCGCCTCCGGTGTTGCCGTTCGAAAGGCAGTCCACACCTCTTTAGCAAGCCGAAGTGTTGCGGCATTAACGGGGCGGCGTTTGTTCTGAAGCGCGAGCAACTCTTCAGGCGCGAGCATACCCAAGAAGTCGTCGTTTTGGATGAGCTGCACTTTTCCCAGCGGTAAGGATCGATCGCTCAAATAATCTAAGATCTGTAGAATTTGGAGCTGGTCAAACAGGTCGTGTTCGAACCACAAGACGATTTCGTCAAACTCATCGCATCGCGCAATGACCGCGTCCCGCTTCTGGAAATCATGCTGGATCTTAATCGCATTGCCGTACCCGCTTACGCCTAAATATTGCGCGCGAATCGAGCTGGTTTGCTCAAGCGTCATGTCGGGCGGAACGGGTCCTTCGTGC
>JALYIF010000289.1 GCA_030775925.1 Vulcanimicrobiota bacterium
CGCCTGAACACGGCCGGCCGCCTCCTCGCGCTCGGCGCAAGCCAATTCCAGCGCCGTGGCCATTCCGACGATTCCGGCGACGTTCTCGGTGCCGGCCCGCTTGGCAAACTCTTGGCTGCCGCCGACAACATGCGCCGCGAGCGGCGTGCCCTCCGCAACGAAGAGTGCGCCCACGCCTTTGGGGCCGTAAAATTTATGAGCCGAGATGGAAAGCAAATCCACCCCGAGCTCGGCAACATCGACCGTTAAGAACGCGGGCGCTTGAACGGCATCGGTATGAAAGAGCACGTGGCGTTCGCGCGCAATCCGCGCAAGTTGCGCGATGGGCTGCAATGTGCCAATTTCATTGTTGGCCAGCATAATGGTGGCCAGCACCGTGTCCGCGCGCAGGGCCGCGCCAAACGCCTCCGGGCGAACGAGGCCATGCTCATCGACATCGAGATAGTCGATGGCCCACCCATCTTGGGCCAACACCTCAAGCGTATGCAAGACGGCATGATGTTCGATTCTGGTTGAGATGATGTGCTTTCCGCGTGCAGCATTTGCACGGGCAGCACCAAAGAGTGCCAAATTATCGGCCTCGGAGCCGCCGCCGGTGAAAACAATTTCTTTCGATTGTGCGTGCAAGCAGTTCGCGATCGTCGCGCGCGCTTGGTCGACTGCCGTCCGCGCTCGGCGCCCCTCGGCGTGGATCGAACTGGGATTAAATCCGCCCTCGATAAAATGCGGCAACATCGCCTCCACGACCTCGGGGCGAGCAGGCGTGGTGGCAGCATGGTCGGCATAGATGCGCGTGCTTGGCATGGTGTTAAAAGACCTTCGGGTTAGGATGGGTTGCTTCCCAGCGTACTCTCAGTCTAGACCGCTATTCTACGGTTGTGCGAAGCTCCAAAGCACAGTGATTGCACTCCTCCGAGAGTAGGAAACGGGAAAAGACGGTCCGCTTGCAGCGCGGGCCGTCTTTGTTTTCATATCCGCAGGCTTTTATATCGGCTGGATCGATTCTGCTACTCGCCGCGCCTCTTGCGGGCTAATCGACTTTGTGCATCCTTTAACGGTTGCTCGGGGCCACGAACCGGTATGGCTAATATCGTACCAGCGTCCATCTGTGGCGCGTTCATCCACTCCTAGAATAAAAAAACTCGTTGCGTTATACTGCAGCGGCGGATTGCCCAGAAATTTTGAGCGGATTCCAAGCGTCTTGTATTGCGATACATCCGCTCCACCCAAGCCTCCCCAACCCGAGTCGAACGCCAGGCATTCATGGACGCCGCGCCGGTAGAGGATGTGATACGCGGGCACGCCGATCCCGCGATGCCCTGGCGGATGCCCGGGTTCGATGGAGTACGCGGCGACTTGGAAACCTGGTGGCATGTAGCGAGGAAGTGCAATCTGCACTTTCAGCGTCCGAAACAGTGAGAGCGTCTCTGCGCTCACGGGAGAATCCGCCGTCGGAACCCACAGCGCCGCCGCTGCCAGAATGAGTGCGTGTAGCATCGCTACTTGCTTCGACCAGACCGCGCCCGGCGCTGCTTGACCCACTCGACTAACTTGGACTCTTCGCCTTGCGCTCCCGGATCGTAATATGAATGACCGCGCAAATTGTCAGGAACGTACGATTGTAATTGTTCGGCGGGCGGCAGATCGCCGGCGTGATCCATGCCGGCATAATCGTCATGCGCGTACTTGTAGTCGCGTCCGTAGCCCAGATTTTTCATCAAGCCTGTTGGCGCATTACGCAAATGCAACGGCACAGCATCATTGCGTGTTTCCTGTACGTCGTGCATAGCGGCACCATATGCGCGCCCAACACTATTGGACTTCGGAGCCGTTGCCAGATACAGCGCGCAATGTGCGAGCGGATAGAACCCTTCTGGCATACCGACGAAATGCACCGCCTGTTGCGTGGCAACAGCTACTTGCATAGCGCGCGAATCCGCCAGCCCGATGTCTTCCGATGCAAGGATTACCATCCGGCGCACGATGAAGAGCGGATCTTCGCCACTGTCGATCATGCGCGCGAGCCAATAAAGCGCTGCGTCCGGGTCGCTTCCACGGAGACTCTTGATGAA
>JALYIF010000290.1 GCA_030775925.1 Vulcanimicrobiota bacterium
ACCCCCGTCTGCACCAGTTTTACGATGGTCGGATGGTGCCCATTTTTTTGCAACGCGAGCGCAAGGGCCGCCGTAACGCGCGTTTTGCCCACGTCGGTATCGGTGCCGGTTATAAAGTAGCGATGCATTGCTCTAAGGCATGTAGGAATTTGTTCATTTGGTCTTCGGAATGATCGGACCGAATGGACAAGCGGAGGCGCGAGGTGCCCGGCGGTACGGTCGGCGGACGCACGGCCGGGGCATAAATATGCTGTTCAAGCAACAGCGTTTCGAGCGATTTTGCAGATTCTTCTCTACCTACAATCACCGGCACAATTGGCCCTAGCTGATCGATCGCCGGAAAACCAAGGGCTGCTACCCCGGTTCGCAACTTTGCCGTGACTTGTGCAATTCGCTCCCGGCGATCGTCCGCGCCCCGTGCAATATAAAGCGCAAGCCGCGCCGCCAGCGCTACCGAAGGTGGCAGCGCCGTATCAAAGATAAACGTGCGCGCGGTATTAATTAGCAGTTCGATAAACGGCCTGGGGCCGGCAATAAAGCCGCCTTGTGCGCCGAGCGATTTTGAAAGCGTTCCCATAATGACGACCCGCTCGTCGCCGAGGTGGCTCGCCAGTCCGCTGCCCTGCTCGCCCGCAACGCCGATGGCATGGGCCTCATCAACCAATAACACGTCGCCTTCGTTGAGATCAGCAAGCATAGCGTCGAGCGGCGCGCGATCGCCATCCATGCTGAAGATCGATTCGGTAACGATTAGCGCAGGCGAAATACGCTGCGATTTTGGCGGAAGTTTTCCATGTTTAAAGATATGGCGCTCGAGTTTGGTCGCACGCAGCCCATCGATCAACGAAGCATGGTTCAGCTCATCGGAGTATGCGGCCGTAACGGTTTGCGCTAGTACCGTGATTGCGCCCATTGCTGCAAGGTATCCCGAAGAGAAGACGAGCGCGCGCTCGCGCCGCAAGAAATTCGCCAGATCTTCTTCCAGCATCCAGTGCTCGCGGTGACGTCCGCCCAGGAGTCTGGCGCCGCCCGATCCTACGCGCTTGGCTCGACGCAACGCTTCAACAACCCGCGAGTCAGTCGCAAGCGCAAGATAGTCGTTGGTGGAGAAATCGATCGTGTATTTGGGCGCATCCGGAAGGATCGCACGCAGGCGATGGTGTCCGGCAATCTGTTCAAGGAGGGCGCGCGCTGCGTCGAGGTAGCTCACTGATCCAGTATCTCCCCTAGTGCATCGACAAAGGCCTTGATTTCATCAGAAGTACTGGAGAGGGGCGGCACGCATTGAATTGCATTTCCAATCGGGCGTGTAAAGAACCCTGCGTCATAAAGATCGTTGCATACACGCCACGCAGCGCTCATTGCGCCCATTGATTCGACGTGATGCGGATCGATTTCAATAGCGTGCATCATCCCGACGCCGCGCACCGACGACACGGCAGGCAAATCACGCAACTCGGTGAGGCGTCCGGCTAATACGCGGCTCACATTGCGCGCCTTTGCAAGTGTGTCTTCGCGCTCGAAGAGCTCGAGTGAGGCCAGGGCAGCGGAACACGCAATCGGATTTCCAGCAAACGAGTGCCCGTGAAAAAAGTGCTTTAGATCGCCATGATCTCCCAAGAAGGCCGAATAGATCTCTTGCGTCGCCAGCGTCGCAGACAGGGCCAGCGTTCCACCTGTCAATCCCTTGCCGACGCACATGATATCGGGACGCACGCGCAGTTGCTCGGAGGCAAACATCGTGCCCGTCCGCCCAAAGCCCGTCGCAATTTCATCGACGATTAACAGGGCGGAGTGGTCCGCTAGCGCATCGTAAAATGCCGGCGGTACAACGCGAATTCCCGCAGCCGCCTGAATAAGCGGCTCGACGATAATAGCCGCAACATCATCCGCCCGGGCAAGCTCGGCCGCTCGTCCAAACTGAAACGCTTCGAACGTCAGGTCTGCAAAACGATTTCGAAAGACGTCGATATCGGAAATGCTCATCGCGCCCACGGTATCGCCATGATACGAGGCAATCAGATGCACAAATCTCGTGCGGTTCGGTTCCCCGCGAATTTGCCAATACTGCAGGGCCATCTTGAGAGCCACTTCTACCGCACTTGCGCCGTCGCCGGAAAAAAATGCGTACGGCAAACCGGTTAGCGCGGCTAACTTACTTGCAAGCTCTTCGGCGGTTGGGTGCGTTGCGCCAAGCAAGGTTGCGTGATCGAGCGTCGCCGCCTGTTCTGCGATGCGGCCAGTGATATGCGGATGACAATGGCCATGGATGGTCGTCCAAATTGAGGACACGGCATCAAAGACGCGGTGTCCGGCTGCATCGATTAAATAGTTCCCTTCGCCGCGCGTAAAGGTGCGTGAAGGCGCATCAAACTGCGCCATCTGCGTAAAGGGCAACCAAAGGTGGGAGCTCACAATCGGTGCTTTACTGCGCCCACAAGCCGGTCTACTGCCTGCTTACGCGCGGCCGTCGCACGATCAAGACTACAGCCACCGCCAGCAGGAGCGCAGCAATCGCTGCCAAGAGAGCACGCGACCACCAGGAGGGCTCAGCATTGAGTTGCGCGAGCGGCAACCTCCCCGTGCGATGCGCGATCAGGTCACGAATCTGTCTAGCGAGTTCGGGCGCGGGTGCCGTATCGGCGTTTGCAAGGACAATGACCGCGCCGCTGCCAGGTTGCGCGAGAATTTCCATGGACTTAAAACCCGCGACCGTCCCATCATGCCACGCAATTGTTTGTGTGCCATCTGTATCCACAAAAAAACCTTCGGCGTACGGACTGTCATAGCTCCCAAGCCGGATGCGTGACGTCATCTGCGCAAAGTACGGTTGAAAGCGTTGGTCGTGCATAAGTGCCGACGCCCAGAGCGCCAGGTCGTGCGCGCTCGATCGAATTCCGCCTGCTGCAAAACTCAGCTGCGGGTCGAATTGCGGCAGCGCAACCATCCCAATGTCGGTTGCCGTGTAGC
>JALYIF010000291.1 GCA_030775925.1 Vulcanimicrobiota bacterium
CGAATTGGCTCTCGTACATGTGTGCGCCGCTGATCGTCTCGGGTAAATTGTTCGGGTCGCTGGTTTTTGCGAGCCCGTCACCCAGATCGTCGCGGTTTAGTGAAGCCGATCGCGATCTTCTTCATCTTATGGGCGCGCTCGTTGCCGGGGCGCTCGAACGCAAGGCCACGCAAGAGCACGTGCAGACGCTGACACATTCAGACATGTTGACAGGCTTGCCCAACCGAGTTGCCCTTCGCGAACGCCTCCAGCAAGCGATCGTCTCCACCTCCAAACCGCAAAAACTTGCCGTACTGCTGCTGGATTTGGACCGTTTCAAGGACATTAACGATACCTACGGCCATCAAATTGGCGACCTGTTCCTGCAGCGGATTGCCGAGCGGCTGCGATACGCAATAAGGTCCGTTGATGTTATCGCGCGGATCAGCGGCGATCAATTTATTATCGCATTGCCGAATGTTGAAAGTACGCGCGCTATAGCCGAGGTTGCCAAAAAACTATTGGCAACGGTCGATTCACCGATCGTTATTGATGGCGCGGACTTGTTTGCGACCGCGACCATCGGCGCGAGCATTTTTCCCGATGACGGCACGGACGCCGACTCGCTCTTAAAGTTTGCCGACATTGCGCTGCACCGGGCAAAAGACGCCGGACGCAACCTCTACCAATTCTACGCCACTACCATGAACGCCGAGACGGGCCATCGCTTAGCGCTCGAACGCCGCCTGCGCGAAGCCGTGCGCCAGGAAGAATTTGTGGTGTACTACCAGCCGCAGATCCATCTGGCAACTGGCCGCATTATGGGAGTTGAAGCATTGGTGCGCTGGCGGCAGCGCGACGGGTCGCTAATGCTCCCCGACGGCTTCATTTCGCTGTCGGAGAAGACTGGACTCATCGTGCAATTGGGTGACTGGGTCATGCAAGAGGCCTGCCGCCAGGTAAGGGAGTGGCAACGTGACCTCTTGCCGGGCCTGCAACTCGCAATCAATCTCTCGGCGCGCCAATTCTACCAACCCGATTTAGTGGGTCGCGTGCGCACGATTTTGCAGCAAAGCGATTTCGATCCGAAAGTGTTTGAAATTGAGATCACGGAAAGCGTCGCGATGCAAGACGCGCCGCAGACGGTTTCGGTCATGCGCGAACTGAAGGATGCGGGCGTGTTGATTTCCGTCGACGACTTCGGAACCGGCTATTCATCGCTTAGCTACCTGCGACTTTTTCCGCTCGACAATTTGAAGATCGATCGCTCCTTTGTCTGCGATATTGCGAACGACGCAAACGACGCAACGATCGTGCAAACCGTAGTCGCGATGGCGCACGCACTCGGTCTCAATGTGATCGCGGAAGGCGTAGAAAATGAAGAGCAACTTGGATTCTTACGCGATTGCGACTGTGATTACGCGCAGGGGAACTATTTCGCGGCCGCCCTCTCTGCCAGGGAATTTGAAGCGTTAATTGCCAAACAAGTCGCGGTATGACCGTTGATGCCGTTTCCCTCGAGTCGCGTGCGCAATCGCTTGCGAAACGCTCGATCAAGACCAGCGCGAAAGTAGCCGGCATCCACCTCGCGATCCGATGCATGGATCTTACGACCCTCGAGGGCAAGGATTCCCTCGGCCGCGTGCGTTCCATGTGCGCCAAAGCCATGCGTCCAGGACCGGGCGCGCCCAGCGTGGCGGCGGTCTGCGTCTATCCCAATCTTGTCTCCGTAGCCAAAGCAGCGCTCGCCGGCTCCACGGTGAAGGTCGCTTCGGTGGCAACCGCATTTCCGAGCGGTCTCTCGTCCATGGCAATTAAGCTTGCCGATACGCAGGCGGCAATCGACAATGGCGCCGACGAGATCGACATGGTGATCGACCGCGGCATATTGCTCGCTGGCGGCGAGCAACAAGTCTTTGATGAAATTGTCGCAGTCAAACGCGTCTGCGGAGATGTGCATCTTAAGGTCATTCTTGAGACGGGCGAACTTGGCAGCTATGACTTGATTCGCCGGGCCAGTGATCTCGCGCTTGAAGCCGGTGCCGACTTTATAAAAACTTCAACCGGGAAGATCGGCACCAATGCGACGTTTCCCACGGCGGTTACCATGTGCGAGGCCATCCGCGAACATGCGCGCCGAACGGGCCGCAGGGCCGGCCTCAAAGTGGCTGGCGGCGTCAAAAACACCAAAATTGCCTTGACCTATCTCGTGATCGTGAAAGAAACGCTCGGCGAAGGGTGGCTCACCCCCGACCTGTTCCGCATCGGGGCTTCGTCGCTACTCGATGATCTCTTGATGCAGCTAGAGAAAGAGCAAACCGGCCGGTACGCCGGCCCGGATTACTTCCCGAAAGATTAAGATGGCGATTTTCGACTATGCCCCCGCTCCTGAAACGACTAAAACCCAGATTCGCAAGGAATACGGGCTCTTCATAAACGGTGCGTGGACAAAGCCCGCGGGGCGTTCGTATTTTGAGACGATCAATCCGGCAAACGAACAGGTCCTCGCCCGCGTCGCTTCAGCAAATGCGTCCGACGTCGACCGTGCGGTCCGTGCCGCTCGAAGTGCCTATGAT
>JALYIF010000292.1 GCA_030775925.1 Vulcanimicrobiota bacterium
TATTTTCGATAGAGACTCTGTGCGGGCACATTTGTTTGGCGAACTTCGAGAGTAATCCATGACGCGCCACGGGCAATCGCCTCATCTAACAAATGGAGTAACATTATTTCGCCGTATTTTTTTCCGCGCTCGTCGGGATGAACGGCGATCGTCGTGATGTGCGAATCCTCGAGAATCACCCAAATGCCCCCGTAAGCAACGACGCGGTCATCTACACGCCCAACGAAATAAAACGCCAACTTGTTTTCGTGAATCTCGTTGCGAAATGCATTTTGGGGCCACGTGCTCGGGAACGACAGCGTTTCGATCTGCATGACCGGCACGAGGTCGGCATCGGTCATCGGGGCGATGGCAAGGCGGCCGGGCTGGCCCGCGTTCTGGGGGCGCAGGTCGAGTTTCATCGCGTGGCCGGTACTTTTGCTGCGGGCAGTTCGCCGTAGTCCGCGCGTACCGCGTGCGGGCTCGAGGCATGCTCGCGCGAGGCAGCGATCAGAGCGATCGCCACAGCCGGCGGATGGACCATCGAAGCGGTACGCACGACCATCCCGCGTTCGCCAAGGCAGGAGAGCACGTCCTCCGGTGCCCCTACGACGGTAAGTTCTGGACAGTCGGCCGCCTGCGCGATCTGATCGCACAGGGCGTGTGTGAGTCCGGAGAACCGTTGATCCCCACCTTTGGTTCGCAGGCGGGCTGATGAGGTGCCAGGGCGGGCACTAATAATCGATAATTCGGGCCGAGGCCTGAGCCCGAATTCCAGGGCATCAAAAGTGCTCACGCCCACGAGCGGACGACGCCAGCCCAAGGCCAGAGATTTGGCGTAGCTGATTGCGATTCGCAGCCCGGTAAATCCGCCCGGACCCGTTCCGACTGCCAGGAGGTCAATATCCGCGGGAGTCAACACCGCTTGAGCCAGCGTGTCCATCAAAACGGCCAGCCCGCTCTCAAGGGCGACGTTCCCCGCAACCCGGTGGTGGGCGACGACCTCGCCGCCCATAGCCACGGCACATCCGAACCCACCAAAGGCGCCGTCAAGCGCGACGACGTTCATTGGAGTTCGAGTTCGCGCGGTTCGTCGCCAGCGCCCGAGAGGGTAATCAAGTAGCGGCTCGCAGGGAGCAATTGCGGGGCATGCTCCCACCATTCGACAAGGGCGACCGAAGAGCCATCAAAAGCCTCTTCCAAGCCGAGCTCGACGATCTCCGCGGGGCTTTCAATCCGGTAGAGGTCCAGGTGGTCGATCGGCGGATCGCCCTCATAGCGGTGCCAAAAAGTGAACGTGGGGCTGGAGGTCGGGTCGCTGCCGAGGCGTGCTTGCACGACGGCCCGCACAAAAGTCGTTTTTCCAGATCCCAAGGGGCCCGACAGGCCGACCACGTCGCCGCGTTTGAGCGTGCGGCCAAATTCGGCCGCAAAAGCGGTCAACTGACCCTCAGTCTTAAATGTTCGTTTCATGCGTTTGGCGAATCGTTTCCATCAAAGAATGTTGCGTTTATCTAACGTGTCGGTCCCTCATGTTCTCAAGCAGAGGTGATCGATCCTGACCGATGATCGCTTGGCGCTTGCGCAAGCTCATATCGATGCCATCAATTCCAAAGCGGAAGAAGATCTTACCGCTTTGCGAGACGCTGCCGCATCGGCAAAAGAGCGCGTTGAAAGCGGCGTTTCCGAACTCAAGTCGGTCGTCGAGCCCGATGAGGAGCTTGCGACCGCGGACCCCTCGCTCCCACCGGACATGCGCCCGACCATCGAGGTCGATCTGCCCGACGAGATGTCGTTTAACGATTTTGATCCGGGAGCGCCGAGCGCCCCGGAGCCGAGTGCGCCGGTGGTGCGCTTCGATCCGGAAGTCGACAGTGCGGTGGACGACGACGGCATACCAATTTGGGATGATCCAGTCTAAACTGGATCCGGCGTCTAATTTTTACTATAGAACGGGAGCCTAGTTATCAATAACGACATCATTTCGTATATTAACGTCGAAGATGAGATGCGGGAATCGTATCTCAGTTATGCGATGTCCGTCATCGCCTCGCGTGCGCTCCCTGACGTGCGAGACGGCCTCAAACCCGTTCAGCGCCGCATTCTCTATGCAATGCGCGAAATGGGCATGGATCCGACCAAGCAGCACCGCAAGTGCGCCGGTGTTATCGGTGAAGTCCTCAAATCGTACCATCCGCACGGCGACAGCTCGGTGTACGATGCACTCGTGCGCATGGCGCAAGAATTCACCCTGCGCTATCCGCTTATCGACGGTCATGGAAACTTTGGTTCCATCGACGGCGATCCACCTGCGGCCTATCGGTACACGGAAGCGCGGCTGGCCCGCGTCGCGTTAGAGACGCTTGCGGACATCGATAAAGAGACCGTTCCCTTTATCGCCAACTTTGATAATCAGGGAACCGAGCCGAGCGTGCTGCCTGGTAAATTACCGCAGCTGCTGATCAATGGCTCCAGTGGTATTGCTGTGGGCATGGCTACCAATATTCCGCCCCACAATTTGACCGAGATCACCAACGCCATCGCTGCGATGATCGACGATCCGAATATCGACGACGATGCGCTGTGCGAAATTGTGAAGGGACCGGATTTTCCGACCGCCGGCCAAATCATGGGCCATGAGGCGATCAAGCAGGCATATAAAACAGGCCGCGGTTCGGTCATCATGCGAGGCCGTGCCGAAATCATTGAAGATCGCGGCAAACACAAGATCATCATTACCGAAGTTCCGTTCCAAACGACCAAATCGCGAATTGTCGAGGCCATTGCTGAGGCACACGCTGAGAAGCGCATCCAAGGGATCGTGCGACTGGACGATGAGTCCAACCGTAAGGGCATGCGCGTTGTTGTCGAATTGAATCGTTCGGCAACGCCCAACGTCGTACTAAACTTGCTCTACAAGCATACCCCGCTGCAGTCGACCTTCGGCTTCAATATGCTGGCACTCGTGCCAGTAGGCGAAGAGCGCATTATCGAGGGCACATCGCAGAATATGCCGATGGCACTCGAACCGCAGGTGCTTTCGCTCAAAGGCTTACTCGAATACCACATCGCGCATCGCAAAGACGTCATCGTCAAACGCACGCGCTACGATTTACGCAAGGCCGAAGAACGCGCGCATCTTCTCGAAGGCTACCGGATCGCACTCGATCATATCGATGAAGTCATCAAACTGATACGGGGCAGTCAAACGGTCGATGAAGCCCGCAAAGGCTTGATGGATCGCTTCAAACTCTCGGAGATTCAAGCCAACGCTATTGTCGATATGCGCCTGCGCACCCTGACCGGTCTCGAACGTGGCAAGATTGAAGCTGAGTACACGGAGCTGATTAAGACGATCGCCGAATTGCAAGACATTTTGGGAAGCCAACGCCGGATCGGACAGATCGTAAAAGCCGAAGCGCTCGACCTTCAGAAGCGCTTTGGCGATGAGCGGCGCACGGAGATTCTGCCCGCCGAAGACGAATTCTCAATTGAAGAACTCATTCCGGATACCGACGTTGTCGTCACCTACACCGTCGGCGGCTACATCAAGCGCGTATCGATTGATACCTTCCGCCAGCAAAATCGCGGCGGTCGCGGCGTCGTGGGTATCGCCAACCTCAAACGTGAGGATGTCGTCAGTAACTTTTTCATGGCAACGACGCATCAGCACGTGCTGTTCTTTACCAACAAGGGGCGCGCGTATCGCCTACGCGGCTACGAAATCCCAGACACGTCGCGCCAAGCTCGCGGTACGGCACTCGTCAATCTGTTGACCTTGCCGCCGGGCGAAATGGTGACCGCCGTACTTGCCGTGCGCAACTTTGAGGGCGACCGCTTTATGGTTATGGTCACGCAGCGCGGCGTGATTAAGAAGACAAAACTCGAAGAGTTCGCCAACGTGCGCCGCAACGGCCTCAATGCAATTGGTTTGGATGATAAGGACGAATTGCTCGCCGTTGATCTCTCGGACGGATCGCGCGATATCATACTGGCGAGCAAGCTGGGCATGGCCGTGCACTTCAACGAGAAAGATGTCCGGCCCATGGGCCGCAACGCGCGCGGAGTCCGCGCGATGACCCTGGATAAGGGTGATGCGATCGTTGCAATGGACGTGTTGGAGGATGCACGCAAAGAAGTCTTGCTCGTTACCTCGCAAGCCTTCGGTAAGCGTACGCCCATTGCAGACTACCGGCATACTTCGCGCGGCGGCAAGGGCGTAAAGGCCTTCGCACGCGAGAAAGATATCGGCCACGTGGTCGACCAGATTTTGGTCGCCCCCGACGATCATATTCTGATGATCACCTCGGCCAACCAAGTCATTCGTTTGAAAGTTGCCGATATTCGCAAGGCCGGCCGCTCCACCAAGGGCGTACGCTTGCAGCGCTTGCAGGCAGGCGACGAAGTGATTGCGCTGACAAACTTGGGTATCCAGTCCGAGCAGATCAGCGACATTACGGGCGAGCCTCAGCAGACGGAGATGTAGGGAAGCACGGCCGGGGGGTGCCCCGCAACCATACGATCGCGATACTTGTTTACTTACCGGAGGATGATAACAACATTATGAGTTCACTTGCCGATGTTTCGGAGTCGACGTTTTCCCAGGAAGTGCTGAGCAACGATCAGCCGGTTCTGGTTGATTTTTGGGCGCCTTGGTGCGGACCGTGCAAAATGCTGGGACCGGTTGTTGAAAAAGTTGCAACCGCCCACACGGGCCGGGCAAAATTTGTTAAATTGAATACCGACGATAACCCGAACATCGCCGGAAAATATCAAGTCTCCGGGATTCCGTGCCTGATTCTTTTCAAGGATGGCCAGGCCGTGGATCGCATCGTCGGCTATGTTTCCGATACAGCGATCAACTCGATGCTTTCCAAGCATTTGGCCGCTGCCTAAAGCGCCTACCGGTATGCACGGCATTCCCGCTGTGCACCGGTTTCTGAGCGATGAACGCATTCGGGGCTACGAGCCCCTCATCGGCCGTGAGAATATAAAGCGCGCCGTCTCGTCCGTACTGCAAAATGTACGGATGTGCGGCGCGTCTTCTTTTTCGTTCGAATCCTTAGTAGAAACAGTTCTACCGGAACTTGAGCGCGTTGCGGCTGAGGGATTGTGCGAGGTCATTAACGGCACTGGTGTTATTTTACACACCAACTTGGGCCGGGCGCCGCTGGCGTCGCAAGCATTGGAAGCGGCTCGGGCATTGGGCAGCGGTTACACGAATTTAGAATATGATGTCACCCAGGGGGAGCGCGGCTCTCGATACGCGCGCGTAAGCCATCTTCTGCGGGAGATTACCGGCGCACAAGCAAGCCTTGTTGTGAATAATTGCGCGGCTGCAGTGCTCTTAATTCTTGATACATTTGCAAAGAACCGCGAAGTGGTCGTTGCCCGCAACCATCTCATTGAAATTGGCGGCGGCTTCCGGTTGCCGGACGTCTTTGAGCGCAGTGGTGCGCGTCTCATCGAAGTCGGAGCGACCAACAAAGTGTACGTGGAGGATTACGAACGTGCGCTCACCGCGCAGACCGCGCTGCTCTTCCGGTCCCATCTTTCGAATTTTCGAATGAGCGGCTTCACGCACGATGTTGAACCCGCCGAGCTTGCTGTTCTCGGGAAGCGCGCGGGAATTCCGGTGGTGGAAGACTTAGGAAGCGGCGCGCTGCTCGATCTCGCGACCTACGGTATCCAAACCGAACGTACGGTTCAAGCAGCGGTTCGCGATGGAATGGACGTAGTCGCATTTTCGGGTGATAAACTGTTGGGCGGCCCGCAAGCCGGAATTATTGTCGGCACGTCGGCACACATTGCGCGCTTGGCAAACAATCCGCTGATTCGCGCGTTGCGCGTTGATAAGATCACACTTGCATTGCTGGCCGAGACGTTACGGCTTTACCGCTCGCCTGAAACGCTCGCCCAAATCCCATTCTACCGCATGCTCTCGGCCCCGCTGGCCGCACTACGCGAGCGTGCCGCTGGGTATTGTGCGGTGCTCCCGCGGGCTTCCGCACTCGATTGCCGTTCCACGGTCGGCGGCGGAGCATTACCGCAGAGCGAGCTGGCTTCAATCGGCGTCGCCGTGCAAGACCGTACTGGTGTGCTGGCGGCCGCCTTACGTCATCGCAGGCCTGCAATTCTCGCTCGCAACGATGCTGGGTCGCTCATCCTCGACCTGCGCACGATTGCGCCGCACCAGGACGGGCAGGTTATCGCGGCGCTCAAAGCTCACTCCTAATGCATATCATCGGTACGGCCGGGCACGTCGATCACGGCAAGTCTTCGCTCGTAGCTGCGCTTACCGGCACCAATCCCGATCGTTGGATTGAAGAGCAGTTACGTGGTATGACGCTAGACTTAGGCTTTGCGCACTTGCAGTTGGAGCCCAACCTTGAAGCGGGCATTGTGGATGTCCCGGGGCACGAACGCTTTTTGCACAATATGCTGGCCGGCGCCGCCGGCATGGAGTTGCTGCTGCTGGTCGTTGCTGCAAACGAAGGCGTCATGCCGCAGACACGGGAGCATCTCTGCATCCTTCAATATCTTAACGTGCGCCGCAGCATTGTTGTCGTGACGAAGATTGATCTGCTAAATTCTGTCGATCGTTCGGCGGCACTCGCTTCGATTAAAGCAGCCTTGGCGCACTCGCTGGTAGCCGACGCGGACGTGATCGGTGTTTCAACCCTGAGCGGCGAGGGGCTCGACGCCTTGCGGTCCGCGATCGCGCGCGAACTGCGCGCGCTGCCTGTGCGCTCCAAAGACGCTCCGGCGTTTCTACCGATTGACCGCGTGTTCGCACTTCCAGGACATGGAACTATTGTCACCGGTACGCTTATGCAAGGCCGGCTCGCCGTCGGTGATCAGATCCAGATAGCGCCTCACGGACATGCGCTTCGCATTCGCGGCCTTCATACGTTCGGCCAGGCGCGCAAGAACGTGGAAGCGGGCTCGCGCGTGGCCGTGAATCTGCCCGGTGTCGATACAACGGAAATTGCGCGTGGCGATGTTCTTGCCGACCCGCAGTTTGGTTCCTCTACGGTGTTTAGTGCGTCGTTCACTCCGTTACCGGAGTCGGTTGGGTTGTTACGGAGGCGCAATCCAGTACGAGCCTACATAGGATCGGCAGAAATATTGGGCACGCTCGTCTTCGAGAACGTGCCGGTCGCGGCTGAATCCGTGTCCGGTGTGTTGCACCTGCGTACGGCCGTTAGCACCTATCCGCATGAGAGTTACGTCGTCCGGCGCATGTCGCCAAAGACGTTGCTCGGTGGCGGCACACTTCTTGGCGCCGGAGCGGTTAGCGTCGCGAGCGAAGTGGTTCCCGCTGAAGACGCGATTGAAGCGGTGCTTGCCGCGAGTGGTTTGGAGCCACTTTCCCTTGCGCAAATTGCGTCTCGCGCGAATATGCGTGAGGATGTTGCTCAGGCAAATCTCGAGGGGTTGCTTGAAGGTAAGCGTGCCTTTGCAATCAGTAAGCCCGCCGCCTACGTTGATGCTGGTGCTGCGCAGCAGTTGCTCGCGAGGCTCAACACGTATCTGACCGCCTTGCAAGCTGAGCATCCATGGATTCTAGGCAGTACCTCGCTCGCACTCTGCCGTGACTTCGGCATGCCCGAAGAGCGGCTCATTCGCTTTCTTGGGGCATTTGCCGAGGACGGACAAATCGCGGCACGCAACGGATATTACGCAACTACCGAACATGTCGCCCAACTCACCGCAGAACAGCGTCTTTTTTTCGAAACCTGCATCGCTGTCGATCCCCAAAATCCGCATTTACCCGTCTCGCTTCCCGACGTGCTGCAGGCAATGCGGGACTGCAAAATTACCGGCATATCGCAGGCTTTTGATACCCTCGTCGTGCGCGGCGCTGTCATAAAAGTTGGCGAAGATCTCTATCGTGGAACCCAAATTGCTGCTATCCACGCTCGCGTTGAAACCTATCTGCGAGCCGAAAAGCAAATCACGATGGCGCAATTCCGCGATTTGCTTGGAACCTCCCGAAAGTTTGCCGTACCGCTTCTGGAATGGTTCGACGCGCGAGGCATTACGGTGCGCAGCGGGGACTTTCGAATGCTGCGCACAAAAAGAGCCTCGTGATCGATCTATCGCTGCTTCCTAAAGCGGAGCTTCATTTGCATATCGAGGGGACGTTTGAGCCCGAACTCATCGTCGCCATGGCCCAGCGCAACGGCGTAAAGCTCGAATACCCAAACGTGCAGGCGCTGCACGATGCGTACAAATTCACCGGCCTGCAATCGTTTCTCAACCTCTATTATGCCGGCATGAGCGCTCTGCAGACCGAACAGGATTATGAAGAACTGGCCGCCGCCTATCTGCAAAAAGCGCATCGCCAAAACGTCAGGCATGCAGAAATTTTCTTTGATCCTCAAGCGCATACGAGCCGCGGGATCGCATTTAAGACCGTCGTCGAGGGCTTGTGGCGCGCCCTCCAAAAGGCCGAAGCTGAGTGCGGCATTACCAGCAAATTGATCATGTGCTTCCTGCGCGATCAATCGGCGAAGTCCGCCATGGATACCCTTGAAGAAGCGCTGCCCTATCGCGACCGTATTGTTGCCGTCGGTCTGGACTCCGCCGAGGTGGGCAACCCGCCGTCCAAATTCAAAACCGTTTTCGATCGCGCGCGCGCCGAAGG
>JALYIF010000293.1 GCA_030775925.1 Vulcanimicrobiota bacterium
CAGCGTTGCCGTATTTAGCGGCGGAATGATGATGAGCGGACGCGCGGGAACGGGACCCGCCGGAATCGCATCGAACAATGCGTGAATTTGTGCCAGCGTGGTTTGCGGATCCATATCGCCGGAAACGATCAACGTCGCATTGCCGGGTTGGTACCATGTATGGTAAAACGCGCGAATATTGGCGCTCGTCATTTTTGCGAAACTTGGAATTGTACCGCCGCCCGCGCTCGCAAATGGGGTCCCTTTAAAAAATGATTCGCGCAGCTTCATGCCGATCGCATATCCGGGCTGGCTTTGCTGGGCGCGTATCTCCTGTTGAATCGGGCCGCGCTCGGTGTTCCAATCGGCCGTGCGAATAAGCGCATGGGTCATCCGGTCGGCTTCTAAGTGCAAGGCTACCGGCACATACGGGGACGGCAGTTTAAAATAATAGAGGGTGAACTCATTACTTGTTTGTGCATTGTACTGCGCGCCCATGCGGGCAGCGATATCGGAAAGTTGTCCGGCCGACACCGTACTTGTTCCGCGAAACAACATATGCTCGGTGGCATGCGCAATTCCGGGCATCGTGTCGTCGTCAGCCCCAACTCCGTAGGTCATGATCGTCGTTGCCACAGGTGCCAATTGATTGGGTAGCAGGATCACGTGCATCCCGTTCGTGAGCGTCGCGCGAATGACGCTGCTTGTATCGGCGGCTTGTGCCCCTTGTATAGTCAGAAAAAGAAAAAGGCTGGCGATTAGGCCAACGGCGAGACGCTTCACAGGGGCACTCCTCGGAAATCGGGATCGGAGCTAATCTAATACGCCGTGCAGTCCGGAACCTCTGCCCAAGCCTGGCAGCCTGGATCATCCTCGGTTACAAAGTGGCGACCGTTGGATTGCGTAATGCGCCTCATGCTCAATTCACGACCTCGTGCGATTTGGCAAAGCCGCCTCATCCCTTCGAGGACTCTGTGGGGGGTCGTTTAAGGTAGGGACTCGATGCCCCAGCGGAACGTTCTAGTCATCGGGTCGGGCCCAATCATTATTGGGCAGGCCGCCGAGTTTGATTATGCTGGCGTGCAAGCGTGCCGCGCCCTACGAGAAGAAGGCCACCGGGTCGTCCTCGTCAATTCCAATCCCGCCACGATCATGACCGACCCCGAGGTGGCCGACGCCGTCTATCTGGAGCCGTTAACGGTCCCCTCGATCGAAGCCATTATCGCTCGCGAGCGTCCCGATGCGCTGCTGCCCACCTTAGGCGGCCAGACCGGGCTCAATTTAGCCGTCGAGTTGAGCGAGGCGGGCGTGCTGGACAAATACAACGTCGAGTTGCTGGGCACACCTGTCGAGACGATCAAACTCGCTGAAGATCGTGACCTGTTTAAGAGGAAGATGATCGAGATCGGTGAGCCCGTGCCCGAAAGCATGATCGCTACGGATATTGAAGCCGGCATCGGCTTTGCCGAAGTCCATGGTTATCCGCTGGTCGTACGGCCTGCGTACACGCTCGGTGGAACGGGCGGCGGCATCGTCTATAACGAGCAACAACTGCGTGACACGCTAGAGAGCGGTCTTGCCGCAAGCATGATCCATCAAGTGTTGCTTGAGACGTCGCTCCTTGGTTGGAAAGAGCTCGAGTATGAAGTGCTGCGTGATAAAGCCAACAACTGCATTATCGTTTGCAACATGGAGAATATCGATCCCGTCGGTGTCCACACAGGTGACTCCATTGTTGTTGCTCCATCGCAGACGCTCTCCGATCTTGAATATCAAATGCTGCGAACCTCAAGTCTAAACGTTATTCGGGCTTTGAATGTGCAGGGCGGCTGTAATATTCAGTTCGCCTTGCATCCCAAGCGCAGCGAATACCGGATCATCGAAGTTAATCCTCGCGTATCGCGCAGCTCCGCCCTTGCTTCCAAAGCCACCGGCTATCCAATTGCCAAGATTTCCACGCGGATCGCACTCGGCCAAACGCTGGACCAGATCGAGAATCCGGTTACCGGTGTAACCAAAGCGGCATACGAACCGACGCTCGATTATGTCGTCGTGAAATTCCCACGTTGGCCCTTCGATAAATTTCCACTCGCCGATACGTCGCTCGGTACGCAAATGAAGTCCACGGGCGAAGCCATGGGCATCGGGCGTACCTTTGCAGCAGCGCTGATGAAGGGCATTCGCGGTCTCGATCTCAAGCGCGAATCGCTAACGGGAAACAGCCTCACCGCCTGGAGCGACGGCGAACTTGAAAACATCATCGTCAAACCCAACCACGAGCGTCTGTTTGCGGTAACCGAAGCGTTGCGCCGAGGCATGACGGTCGCGCGTATCAATGAAATTTGCGACATCGACCCGTTCTGGCTTTGGGAACTCAAAGAACTCGTCGATCTCGAAGATCGTTTGCGTAACGCACCCGTTCAGGCCGACATCGACCACGCCATCGAAGCCGGTTATTCCCGTCTCGGTATCGCCTCGCTCACGGGGCAGCCGCTGCCCGACGCCGGCACCGTTGCGTTTCGCATGGTTGATACGGCGGCTGCCGAGTTCCCAGCGAAGTCGCCCTACTACTATATTGCGCACAACGAGGCCGATGAAATGCGGCCGCCCAAACATGAGGCCGTCATTGTTGTTGGCAGTGGCCCGATCCGAATTGGCCAAGGCATCGAGTTCGACTATTCGTGCGTGCATGCTGCATGGGCGCTACGCGATGCCGG
>JALYIF010000294.1 GCA_030775925.1 Vulcanimicrobiota bacterium
GCACTAGCGTTCACATGATTACCGGCGAGTTCGACCCGCGTGTGAGCGCGGTGAGCGTGGCTAGTGCGTGAGCCCGATGTGGAATAGCCAGAAGAAGAAAACAACCGAAAACGTGGCCAGCGCCGATCCGGCGATGACCTGCATGATGGTGTGCGCCCTGAGGTAGATGCGCGCCCAGCAGATCATCGGAATTAAAACCAGGAACGGCAGCGTTTGACGCCCGTACAGCAAGGTTAAAGCTACCAGCGGAGCCGTAATGCCCAGCGCGTGTGTACTGATCTTCCAATAGCGGGTAATGTATTGCACGATAATTGTGCTCAGCGTGTACCCGGCCATTGAAGCGATAAGTAGATTTGGGGCGTGCGTTAGCCACAGTGCGATCGTGCCTGCCAAATAGAAAATAACAAATGCGCCGAAAACCGTTTCGCGTTCGGTTCGAATGGACATATCCAGGTCGGAAATCCGGTCCGTTGCGTAGAGCCAAAACACGAAGAGCATCGGCCCGATCGAAGTGAAAAACGTGCTGAGAAACAGCAGCCACCAAAAATGTTCGACGCTGTGTGCGCTCGCGTGCGACAGTAAAATAAAAAGCGCGAGAGCCGTCAGAAATGGGTTAAAAATGGTCGACAAAATACGCGCGACATCTTTCCAGACATCACGTTTTTTCTTAAGGAGGACCGCCGTTTGCACCGGGGCCGGGGGCTCTAGCACGGTCATTGCTCAGCCGGAAAAGCAGGAAATTCCTGCGGCAAAGCAAGCGTCTCGGACTTCGCCGAGCCGAATTTAGGAGCTCCCTACAGCCGCGTCGAAGCATCGAGCACACACATGATCATCGAACGTATATCCGAGCCCGCCGATGTGAAGGCCCTGGCGCGGCCTGAGATTGACCAGCTTGCCGCCGAAATCCGCGAACTGCTGATCGGCACGTGCGCGCAGAACGGCGGCCACCTCGCGCCGAATTTGGGTGTGGTCGAACTGACGCTTGCGCTGCATCGCGTTTTTTCATTACCGCAAGACAAGATCGTTTGGGATGTGAGCCACCAGACGTATGTCCATAAGATTTTGACGGGTCGGCGCGATCGGTTCGGGACATTGCGCCAAGGCGGAGGCCTTTCGGGCTTTGCCATGCGCTCGGAATCACCGTACGATATGTTTGGGGCCGGGCATGCATCTACAAGCGTCTCTGCGGCGCTAGGAATGGCCTTAGCGCGCGATCTGGCGCACGAAGATCATGCCGTGATCGGAATTATTGGGGACGGCGCGCTTACTGGCGGGCTGGCCTATGAAGCGCTTAATAATGCGGGACAGCTTAAAACCAACTTTATCGTAATCCTCAACGACAACGAGATGTCGATTGCGCCAAATGTCGGATCGATCGCCTCTTACTTGTCGGTGTTGCGAAGTAAGCCGCTGGTAAATCTGGCGCGCGAGAAGACGAAAGGCGTGCTCGACCATATCCCATTTGGCGGGGCGGCTCGCAAGGCGATCACCAGCGCTGAAGTGGCGGCCATCCGATTCGTGGCGCCGGCAGAAAAGACCGCGGTCATTTTCGAAGAGCTCGGCTTTCGCTATATTGGCCCGGTAGACGGCCATAACTTTGATGCCCTTGTCGACGCGCTCAAAACGGCTCGCGGCGTCAATGGTCCGGTCCTGTTGCACGTACGCACGCTCAAAGGTAAGGGCTACACGCCCGCCGAGTTGGATTCGCGCACATTTCATGGCGTGAGTGGTGCGTTCGAAATTGAAAACGGGAACATTCAAAAGAAACCTGATGCGCGCCCCACTTTCTCCGATGTGTTCGGAGATGCAATGAATACCGTGGCCGAACGCGACCGGCGCATTATCGGCATCACGGCCGCGATGCCGGATGGTACAAAGCTCTCGAAATTTGCAAAGCGTTTTCCCGATCGGTATTTTGATGTCGGTATTGCCGAGGCCCATGCAGTCTGCTTTGCCGCAGGGGCTGCTGCAACGGGGCTAAAACCCGTGGTCGCAATTTACTCTACATTTTTGCAACGTGCATACGATCAAATCGTGCACGATGTCGTGGTGCAGAATTTGCCGGTCATATTTTGCATGGACCGCGCCGGCCTCATCGGCGATGACGGGCCTACGCATATGGGTCTATACGACATTGCATACCTAAGAACGCTTCCGAACATGACGATCATGTCGCCGCGTAACGAAGATGAACTCTTGCCAATGCTTGAACACGCGCTCTCGTTGAATGCGCCGGTAGCCATCCGCTATCCACGCGGCAGCACCAGCGGAAAGCATCTCGATTCCCTCGCCCCGATCGTCCAAGGCCGGGCCGAAGTATTGCGGCACGGAAGCGGCGTGGCCGTCTGGGCGCTTGGGAACACGGTTGATATCGCCCTCGACGCTTACGAACTGTTGCCCGCCGGCGCCCGCCCCACCATTGTGAACGCCCGCTTTGCAAAACCACTCGACGAAACACTGCTGATCGAGCTCGCTGCCACCCACGAGCGCTTTCTTACCTTAGAAGAGCACTCGCTCGCAGGCGGCTTTGGCTCCGCGGTCGTAGAGTTCGTCTCGGATCGGGGATTGGGTGTTAAGGTCGAGAGAATAGGCATCCCGGGCGTTCTCGTCCAGCACGACACTCAGAGCAAGCAGCGCGCACAATTCGGGCTTCAGGCGGAAAGCTTGGCCGCCCGGCTGTCCGGAATTCTTGCTGCACCCGTGCGTCCGTGATACAATCCCGGGCGTTATTTTATTAGCCCTCAAACTGGAGAACCGACTTGATCTCAATGCTCCTCGCAGCGGCAACGACGGTGCCCGCAGCGATTCCAACGGCCCTGCCGCCGGTAAACAATCCGCTCGGCACATCGCAGCAGATCGTGCAGCCGGTGCAAACGCAGGTTGTCCCGCATACGTGGTTTGCACTGCATGCCGCGTGGGCAACGCACCTTTTTGCTGGCCTCGCCGTATTATTCGCGATTGCGCTTGTGCTGTTGCTGGCAATCCAGACGACCAAACAAGAGGGGCTGTCCGGCACGATCGGTGGCCGCGTCGAGTCTGCTTACCGTAGCCGGCCGGGCATGGAAGAAAATCTCAAGCGCCTTACGGGTTTCGTAGCGGTCTCGCTCGTTGTCGTTTGGGCGATCCTGTCGCTCACGGGAATCTAAGCCGTCTATGGCGCTCCTCGAGGTTAAGAACCTCCGCACGACGTTCCGGACCGAAGATGGCCTGGTCACGGCCGTAAACGGTCTTTCGTATGCAATCGAAGCGGGCTCAACCCTTGGAATCGTCGGCGAATCGGGATCTGGGAAATCGGTCAATGCGCTCTCGATTATGCGGCTCATTCAGAAGCCCGGCAAAATAGAAGCCGGAGAGATTCTGCTGGGCGGTGAGAACTTGCTCACCAAAAGCGAGTCCGAGATGCGGCATATTCGCGGCAACGAAATCGCGATGATCTTTCAAGACCCCATGACCTCGCTCAATCCCGTGCTCACCGTTGGCGACCAAATCGCCGAAGCCGTTGAATTGCATTTGGGCATGAACAAGCGGGACGCGATGATCAAAACGATCGACATGCTCAAACTCGTTCGCATTCCAGCTCCCGAGAAGCGCGTGAAAGACTACCCCCATCAGTTCTCGGGCGGCATGCGCCAACGGGTTATGATTGCGATGGCGCTATCGTGCGAACCCAAGGTGTTGATCGCCGACGAGCCGACGACAGCGCTCGATGTGACCATTCAAG
>JALYIF010000295.1 GCA_030775925.1 Vulcanimicrobiota bacterium
GTCTGAACGCGACGGCAAAAACGTCGAGACGCAAGGCGAGACCGTTAGCAAATCAACTTCTACAAACGAACGCGACTCAACTACCAAGTATGAGGGAGTACTCTCCTCGACAAGTGCAAACGGGAAAACAACGACGCGTTACATCGACTACGTGGTCGAAGAGGATGTGAGCGTGAAGGCAACGACCATCTCGGTCGACGATTTCACGTCGCAAAGTAGCCCAGCCACTCTGAAAGCCGGCAAGGGCAACGGGACCGTAACACAATCGGTTGATGCTACCTCCGATTCACAGAGCACGATCATCAGTCAGCGCAGCGACCAAATCCGCACCAGCGCCAAGACCGACAAAGACGGAGATGCGGTTGTTGTGAAGTCCACAGACCGTATCGATGCCGAGTCGGTGCGCGAAACCGCATTCCAAAATTCCGCACACATCATTACGGACAACGGAGCGGTTTCCACGATAACGGACCGCTCCATCTGCGGCGAGACGATTGCATCGACTCAGACGCAAGCCTCCGTGCACTCCACCACTTCAACCGAACATGAAGGTAGCACGACGGTTCAAACCGTGCACCGCGACGCACATGCCGCCACCGACAGCGAGTCCGTCACGAGCTACGAAGCGAAAACAACCAGCCAATCCTCGAATGGAGCTTCTTCGAGCCGCACCGATCACGTCGTTTCAACAACCAATTACGACGTGCAACGCTTCACAAGATACTTTGCCGTTGTGCGGACCGTCGTGACCGACGCCGCACAAAGTTCATTCGCCGCTAGCGCGTAGGACTTTAATACGCAGCGCGAGGGCCGTGTTTGTAAAGGCTTACCGGCCCTCGCGTACCCATACTTCAAGGCGGTCTAATACGGCTGAATCCTTTGGCAACGAAGTTCCGGCAATGCGCCTACTTTCGAGCAGTACGTGTGTTTTAGTCGCATCGATACGTGTAACGCTGCATGCCAGCCGCTCCGAAAACATCAAGCCAAACGTCGCATCGATGGTGCCGCTCGCAAGGTCGGCGTCGCGCACTTGCGCTCCCACAATATCGTTCAAACCCTGAAGGCAACGCGCAAAGGCGGCATCGTACGAAAGATCGATCTCGATGCTGCGCGCGGGGCGCACCGCGATTCCACTTTGCGTATCAACCGATAGCCCCAGCCATTTTGCGATAAAACTCACGAACTCTCCACGGCCACATACGAAGATGCGCTCCGCACCCCTGGCAGGTCCGAGAGCCGCGTTACGAGTTGCCTCAAGTGTGCGTTTCGCGGCAGGCTTAGGTCGAATTCAATTTCGTGTACGACGCCCTCTGGGCTCTGCGCTAAGCGAAACTCTCCCACAACTTGGTAGCGGACACCGTCGCGCTCGAGCATGTCGTAGACGGTCTTTGCGACAGCGTGTCCGATACAAACGACCTTAAGCGTTGCTTTATGCGCAAAAATTCGTGAGAAAAAGCTGTCCGAGACGGAGAGAACCAATACGGTAATGAAGGTCACGCCGACGCCGATGGTCATTGAATACGGGTGTCCATACCCGACCGCCACGCCGATTGCCGCCACCGTCCAAATACTTGCTGCAGTCGTTAAGCCGTGCGCGGTAAATCCCGAGCGAAAGATTGCCCCCGCGCCCAGAAATCCAATACCCTGTAGGACGTTGGCGGTAATGCGGTCATCGCCCGAGAGACGCCCGACCTCAGCAAAGGCACAACTTGCGAGTGCCACCAGGAGGTGCGTGCGGAATCCGGCGGGTTTTTGAGCCGCCTGGCGCTGGACGCCGACCGCCCCTCCCAGTACCGCAGCAATAATAAGGTCGAGCACCAAGTCGCTTGCATGGATCACACGCGGCTCTTCGGCGGGGGTTGCCAACATTCCCGAATTCTGGTACGGTATGCGGCAATGATCACGTCGATCGCTCAGGCCTCATACTATTATTATTACGACCGCCGCAAGCCCGCGCCGGCACGTTTGGTATTGCCTTAGCATCTTCCTAAAGAAGATCGATAAGTGTAAAACCGCCTCGCCGACGCGAGGCGGTTTTTTTATTGCCATTTCCCGCCACGAAAAGGAAGATCACATGTCAAGCACCGCCTTGGAACGATTTCAAACTAAAGTAGAACGCGTCGTCGATCAGCACCCAATTGTGCAGTCGAATCCCTACACGGCATGGTTTGCCACGGGAGCTTTTACTCTGGACGAACTCCGGGATTTCACCGTCCAATTTTCGGTGTTTAGCCACTTGTTTTTGGAGGCGCAACTCCGTAAATGTATCAACGCGGGTACCCTTGAGAGCTACCGGGCAAGCAAGGAGATCCTGCTCAACGAACTCGGCGTGTCCTTCGGTGGCGACGGGTCGGTGGAGGGCGCGCGCTTTCGATTCAGCGCAGCACATTTCGAATGGCTGTTGGAATTCGGGCGTCACCTTGGGCTCCATTTCTCCCATCTCGGAAAGCGCGCCCAAGGCAGCCCTGCCACACTCACATTTTGCGACACGCTCACGCTCGTGTACGGATCCGAGAACCCCTCAACCGCCGCCGGCGCGTCTTACGCGATCGAGCACTGGGCAGCCGCCGGATTCTGGAAAGAGCTGATAGCCGGCCTCCGCTTCATCAAGCACAACGAGTTGCCCGATCTGCCCCTGGGGTTTTGGACCTGGCACGACGCAATCGAAGACCGGCATGCCGAGCACACTGCCGAAGAACTCCATGCCGCATTCGCCCTCCCCGGCTTTGAAGAAGGTGCATTTGTGTCCGGCGCGCGCGCGGTTCTTGACGCCGTTGCCGGCTTTTGGAGCGGACTGGCGGATGCGACAATCATGACCAAAGTCGCCTGAGGGGGTAGGGTAGCATGCCGTCGCTCGCGAATATTTCTGACACCGATATGACCGCCCAAATCGATAACTCCGGCCAGCCTCCGATCCACGCGACTGCTCTGTCGCAATCGTTGGTTTTTGGCGCGCAGTTACCCGCTGGCGGACCGCAGCCCCCGCCCACCACCGTGCAAGCGGCGATCGCTGATTCGCACCTGCAAACCGATTCATTCACCCTAAGTAAGGCAGCAAGCATTTTGCTCTCGTCGGTTGCAGCGCCGGCTTCTGTGGCCGCAGCCCAGCCCTCGCCAGCCGGCAGCACACCGGGAAATGCCGCGGTTTCGGCTTCGGCCGCAGCCCCTGCGACCCAAGCTTCTCAGGCGCAGAACCCCGCGACGGCCGTGGTCGCGCAAGACACGACCAGCAATACCAACGTGCTGGAACAGTTCGAGCAAGACCAGGGCCCGCCGCCATATACGCTGCATAGCGCCGAACCCAATCCGAATCGCGAAAACGCGCGCCAGTTGCAACCGGCCTCATTTAGCCCGTTTCAGATTCGCCAATTTTCGGACTTACTTCGCACGCTGCGCAGCGTCACATCCGCGGTGTTGCCGAACTTCTCGTTCTCGGCCTAGGCGCTTCTACACAACCTTAATACAATTGCCTGGTCGTCGCGCTGCGCGTGACGTCTTCTTTCTCGCGGTACGTCCTCGAAAGAACGTCCATGCTTGGATTGGTTACGCCAAACCAAAAGTGCTCGTTCTTAAAGTGATGCAACAGATGGTACTTCTTGATCCATTTGCCGTAAGCCGTCACCGGAACAAACGGGACGTGCGCTACATAATGCACCCACTCGTAATAGAACAGTGCAAGCAAGTTTCCCGCCAGCAGTGAAAGCGCGAGGGCCGGCTGTTTGGTAATGGCGAGATAGACCAATCCGTACAAGGCAAAAACGGGGAGCACGAACCACGGAGGCAAAAACAAGAGTCCGAGGCGATCCGGTTCGGTGTGATGGTCGTAATGCAATCGATGCTGCAGGTGCAGAATAAACGCATTTTTCATTGGCTTAGCGTGAAAGAGAAAGCGGTGCGTTGAGTACTCCGAGGTAAAAAATATCACCATGCCGAGCAGAAATCCCCAAATGACGACGGACGTGCCCATCGTTACAAAGGCCACCCCAATAAACACCAAGAGGACGGCCAGTAAGGCATTACTGCCGTGACGCAAAAACTGCGCAATCATACAACGTACTCCAGCAACGTGTTCCAATCCAGAAAATGGACGTGCCCGCGCTCACGCCGCAAAGCACCCGCGGATTCCAATTCGGCAATGGCTCGCGCGGAGACTTCTTTTACCTCGGGCGCTCCAGTTGGAACACCGCGCAGATCCAGACGAGTTATCGCGGTGCTTGCCAACTAAATTTTCCAAGGGTGAGGCGAAAGAGCAATTCCTGCCCGAGTAGCGGATCCGGACTACGCAGTTGGGTTGCGCTGATGCTTTCAAAGCCCAACCGGTCCAAGAGTTTAATGCTCCGTACGTTCCCGGCAAAGCAATGCGCCGTTATCTCCTCGACACCCCAATCGACAAAGCCCATGGTGCAGATCATTCCAACGGCCTCAAATGCATATCCCTTCGACCAATGAGGCCGTCCCATCCAGTACGAAATATTCGCGTGCGAAGGCGTTTCGAGAAGCAGTCGCACCATGCCGGCGGCTTCGTTATCCTCACGCCTGGCCAAAATGTAGTTGTGCTCCGTAATACGCGTTGTAAACATCTCGCGCAAACGTTTTCCAAACATTTTTTGATCGTCCGGCGGGCGTACGACCAAATAGCGAGCGACTTGCGGATCCGTAATGTACCGGTAGAGCGGGCGGATATCGGCATCGCGCCCCTCGCGCAGGATTACTTTCTCACCGGTAACTGGCTGCATACCTATCGTAGTATGGCACGCAAGAGTAGGGCCCTCTTTACCTCAATTGATTGTCAAGCCACGGTAATTGGCCCGGCCACAACTCGCACTGCAGGCTCGAGCGATATAAGCATTTGACGAGAGGGGGGGCCTTGTGAGAAGGTAGAGCCTACCACTCCTGCGCGATCTTTCGAAGTCGATCGAGCCGCGCTCACTTTCGAAAGACTAACATCCATTTCTACGTTTGAAACCCTGGCTTTACAGCCGGCGCTGCTGCGCGCAGTCCGCGATCTCAACTTCACCGAGCCCACCCCGGTTCAACTGGCGGCCATCCCACCGGCATTGGCCGGCCGCGATGTCCTCGCCAGCGCAGCCACGGGAAGTGGCAAATCGGCGGCCTTCGGCCTTCCGATTTTGCAGGCCCTCATCGATTTGCCGCGCGGGAAAACGCGTTCGCTCATCTTGGCACCGACGCGCGAACTTGCAGCCCAAATTACCGATCACCTGACCGCGCTTGCAAAGCATACGCAAATCAAGGTCGCTGCGGTATACGGCGGTGTGAGTTTTGGCTCGCAAGTTGGCGCCTTTAAAAGAGGCACCGATATTATTGTGGCAACTCCGGGCCGGCTACTCGACCACATGGCCCAAGGCACCGCATCGCTAGACAGTATCTCCATTCTGGTTTTGGACGAGGCGGACCGCATGCTCGACATGGGCTTCTTGCCGGTCGTGCGCCGGATCATCAAAAAGATTCCGTCGAAGCGCCAAACATTATTTTTCTCGGCAACGATTCCAACGGCCATTGCCGTGTTGACTCGCGAAATGTTACGCGATCCGGTCCGGGTAAACTTGGCGCCGACGACGGCTCCGGCCACCGGGATTACGCAGACCATCTATACCATCGATCAGCAGCGTAAAACCGATCTGCTCGTTGAGTTGCTTAAGGACAACGCTATCTACAGCGCAATTGCATTTACGCGCACGAAGGCGCGTGCGAACCGCTTAGCCGCTGCGTTGGAAAAAAATAATATCCCCGCCGAGCGTATCCACGGAGACCGCTCGCAAGCACAGCGCACCCGAGCGCTCGAGGATTTCAAGCTAGGCAAGTACCGCATCCTGGTTGCGACCGATATTGCTTCGCGCGGAATCGATATCGTTGATCTGGGCCACGTCGTAAACTACGATGTGCCGATGGTGCCCGAAGATTATGTGCATCGCATTGGCCGGACGGCACGTGCCAAAGCAACCGGCGATGCAATTACATTTGTTTCGCCCGACGAGGAAGTCTTCTTTGCGCAAATTGAAAAGACGCTCGGAAAACGGCTCGATCGTTCAAAGAATCCGGTGCTGGCGGCAAGCATCCCGGCAACTCCAAAATTTATCCCGCATAACAGGCGGCAAAGCCGGCGAATCAGCAAATAAATAAAAAGGCCGGCGAGATGCGCCGGCCTTTTTACTTACTTGATTGCGCAACCGAGCTTAGCGGTTGATCGTCGTTTCTCTCGACGACTGATAGTCGATGTCGCCGGTTTCGGTGGTCGTCCCTGAAGTAGTCGGGGTGAACAGGCTACGCACCTGATCGCGATGTTCTGCTTTCGGATGAACGCCCAACAGAATGCCGCCACGGTCTAAGCCTTCTTTATATTCCTTCGCACGATCTTCGGGGATGCCGGCTCCTACGAGACCGCCAATAATGCCGCCCGTAACGCCGCCTGCGCCAAGTCCCGCAAGGGCTGCAGCCAATGGTCCGACTACGAGCGGAGCCGCAGCACCGCCGGTCCCCACAATTGCCGCAACGCTACCCGTCGCAGTTAAGCCTGCGATGATGGCGCCAAGCCCGCCGCCAATTGCGGCTCCGGTGACAGCGCCCTGGGCGGCTTTACTACCTGTTGAATCCGCAAATTCTTTTTGGGCGGTTTTGTCATTCATCATCACGCTAATTTCATCGGACGAATATCCCATCTCGTGCAAACGTTGCACGGTGGTTTCTGCCGATCCGCGATCGTAATACATGCCGGTTTCGAAATCGTTCTTCAAGCTCATCATCTCCTGTCGTTCTTAGGGGATGTAGAGTTACCCAGTGGGGACCAGGTTAAACGCGCGTAGCGCTTGCTCGCGTCCTTTCAGCCCTACGGAGAAACAAGACTTCTCCAGGTCGACCGGCCGGATACGGCGTGCGAGATGCGCCGAATCCGGCATTCACTAATCGCACTATGCCGTCCATCGGATAAAAACGCTGCAAATCGAATGACCGCGCCTGCCTGCCGTTCGAGCGGTACTGCAAATGATTGGGTGTATGGTTGAGACCGTTCTGAAGGCGGCGAACCGTCAAGTGTATAGCGAATACGAGCATGGAACATCGGTACGCCCAAGCTGGCGCTCACACTTGCTGCATCGGTAGTGGCCAGCACTGATTGAGCGTGGCCTGGCAGCGAAATAAATGACAGATGGGCCCCCTTTAAGCTCAACCAAGCATTCGGAATTCGGTACGGATAGCCATGCAGATCGAGCCACAGCAATTGCTGCGGCAGACGTTCTTCAAACGATTTCCAATTTTTGAGCGACGCTGGTGTCCACACAATTTCAGCGAGCGCAAGCGTTCGCGGCAGGGCCATGTAGAAAAGATGCTCGCGGCTTGCAACCTTCTCGGTCCACAGATTGGCCTGCGCGCCAAGGACTTGCGGACGTTGTGGTTTGCCCTGTCCTTGCGGCGCCGGGTTATAGTCATACACTTCTTCTAGTGTTGCAAGATGCAACGCTGCGGGCGGCTCTTGACTGGGATCGCCCTGGTAGGCATCAAAGTACAGAGGGCCATCCGGACTCATAACCAAAGCGGCCGTGCCGGAAAGGCTACGAGCATTAAGGGTTGCATGCCAGACCGTGAGCGTTGCATTGGGAATCTGAGCAACGCGTGCATCATCCCACGCGATGATTTGCCGGCCGTGCGCCTGCACGAACTTCCCCAACTGCCGCATCAACGTAGCGTTGCGCTGATCGTAGAAGACTTCGTCGCCTCCCACATGCACGTACGGACCCGGAAAAAGCTGCATCACTTCGGTGAGAACATTCTTGTAGAAGTCCGCAGAGCAAACAACGCCACTCGCGCGTTGTCCGGGCGCGCACGCGATGCTGGGATATGCGCGAGTCGCCGCCGAAGCGTGCCCGGGCATCTCGATCTCGGGTACGATCCGGACAAACCGTGCGCGTGCATACGACACGATTTCTTTAATTTGTGATCGAGTGTAGAACTCACACCCGTTGGCGGTACACGAACCGTTGGATGTAAGGCGCGGATACTGTGCAATCTCCAGGCGCCACGCCTGATCGTCGGTGAGGTGCCAGTGAAAGGTGTTAAGCTTGTAATGCGCCGCAAGATTGATGAATTGTTTTACGGTGGCGACGCCGAAAAAATGCCGGCTGACATCCAAGTGCAGTCCGCGCCACGGGTAGGCGGGCCAGTCCAAAATGGTGCCAAGCGGAATCGATTGAACGCCAGAGGCGCTGCGCTCAATGAGTTGATCGAGCGTTTGAACGCCATAGAACAAGCCCGCGCCCCCTCGCGCTCCAATCAACACCCCTTGGCGTCCCACAGCAATGCGATAGCCTTCAGGTCCCAGCCGCGCATCAAGTCGGCTCAAGCGCCGCAAGGAAACGTCGCCGATGGATCCAGCCACTCGTACTGAGCGGATGCCGTGCTCTTGCAATAGTGCTTGCAAGAACTGAGCGGCATGAAGTTCTTCGGGCGAGGAAGCCGCGATGCGAACGGGAGCACGCAGCGTAAACCGCGCTAAAATTGCCGTGCGGGCAAAACGCGGGCGCGGCACCACCTGAAGACTGTCGGAGCGCATGATGATGGCCGGCGATGAGGGCCGCACGCTGGCCGGCGCACTGCACGCGCCGAGGGCGGTGCAGAGAAGCAGGGCCACGGCGGTTCCATTTCGCACGGATGCCATTCTTCGGGGCGGTAAGCAGCCGCTCATCCGAGAAGTAGCTCCCGAGATGAATGAGCGCACCCAAGCAGCATCCGATGCGTCGTTCCTGGCGGCGCTCGCGGATGCCGTGCCTCAAATTGTTTTTGTGGACAATGCCGCAGGCGTGCCAGAATACTGGAACGCACGCTGGTATGAATACACCGGTCTGACGCCCGAGCAATCCATCGGACCGGAGCGCTATTCCATGGTCCATCCCGATGACCGGGCCGAACTCACGACGCAGTGGCCGCGCGCTCTGAAGCAAGGTGCCCCATTCGAAATGGAGCTTCGGATGCTGCGCGCCAACGACCGTACCTACCGCTGGCATCTTTCACGCGTTCTCCCGCTATGCGATGAAAACGGCACGATTCTGCGCTGGTATGGAACCCTCACGGATATTGATGATCAAAAGCGAGTTGAACTTGCGCTACGGTTCCTCTCTGATGCAGGCAATCGCTTCGCGAACGCGCTTAGCGTCCAGCAAACCCTGCAATCCCTCGCCGAGTCTGCCATTGAAGGCTTTGCCGATTGGTGCGGCATCTATCGGAACGATGCAAGCGATGGAATTCCGGTTGTTGCAATCGCCCACAAGGATCCGCAAAAAGTAGCGCTCGCTCGTCAATTCGTCGACGCGTTTCCGGTGCGTAGCGGCGACGCAATTTCAACCGTTGTTGAAACGGGCGAACCGCTCCTGATGCCACGCATCGATGACGAGATGGTGCGCGCGCAAGCGCAAGACCCGCTGCAAGTTCGGATGCTCCTAGAACTCGGACTGCGCTCAGCCATGATCCTCCCGCTCAAGGCTGGAGGCGCCACCCTCGGCGCTATCTCCCTCGTCTCCTCGGAATCGGGGCGCCGCTTTGACGAGCGAGATCTGCGGCTCGCAGAAGCGCTCGCCCAGCGGGCATCCCTTGCGTGGTCGAACGCATCATTGTATGAATCTCACCAGCAGTCGTTGCAGGCGGCACTGGAATCCGAACAGCGATTTCGCACGCTCTCTGAGTCCATCCCGGCCTTGGTCTGGGTATGCGAGCCGAACGGGCAGCTCCGATACGCGAACCACCAGTGGCTTGATTACTTCGGTTTTGCATTGGCAGATCTAGATAAATGGACGCTGCGATCGTTTCTTCATCCCGATGACTTCGAGCGCGCGAATTCGCGGTGGAAGCATAGCCTGCAAACGGGCGATCCATACGAGGTAGAATATCGGACGCGTAATGCGCGTGGCACCTACGAATGGTTCTTGGTTCGGGGAGACGCGTTGTTCGATGACGACGGCCGCGTCATCCGTTGGTTTGGCACCTCAACTCGCATCGAAGATCAGAAGCAGGCATTTGAGCGCCAGCGGCTCGTGGCCGATACGCTTCAGGATGCCTTTATTCCCAAGCTACTCCCGGCCGTTCCGGGCGTTGTTTTTGATGCGGCCTATTTTCCCGCCGAGGTCGACACGCGCGTCGGAGGCGATTGGTACGATGCGACCCAGCTCAGCGAGCAGCTGATCGTCTTTTCAATTGGTGACGTCTGCGGCCACGGTCTCGAGGCCGCAATTGCAATGGGACGGGTCCGGCAGGCGATTGTGGGAGCGGCGATCGATGCGGCCGACCCGGGCGAGGTCTTAGCGAAAATCAACCGGCTGCTGCTCTTGCAAGATGCACCGATCGTTACGGCCATCGTTGGATTTATCGACCTGCGCCGGCGCGTTCTTGTCCTTGCAAGCGCCGGACATCCGCCCGCCCTAGTCGCCAGGCAAGGCAGCTTCGAAGAATTCCTAAGTGGCGACCTGCCGCTTGGAGTCGACCCGCGCGCGACCTACCGGACAGCGACGTATACGCTCGAAAGCGAGCTATTTGTAACACTGTATACAGATGGCTTGACCGAGGCTCGCCGGCATGTCGAGATTGACGAACCTCGCGTTGTCGAAGCGGTGAAACGGGCGCGCCGGGGTGAAATTTCTGCCGCGCAGATACGCGAAGCCGTACTCGAAGGGACGCCGTGTGCCGACGATGTTGCGATCCTGACCGTGCGTATCGACGGCGCTTCTAAGTCCATTTGATAAAACTTTGACGGACAGCATCATCTGGTAAGAAGGAAGCGCTCTCTGAATCCCGGAGACATGCACCTCACTTGAAGAGGTAGTTCATGACGCGATATACCGGTTCTGTTTTTCTTTTTGTCTTAGCAACGTTCTTTGCGGCTCCGCTGTGCGCGGGAGCTCAGGAACCTCAACCAGCAGCCTCGGCTGCTCCGGCCGCCCCCAAAGGCGAGGAGGCCTCGACCAAGCCGTCTGCATCGCCCGCGCCAAGCCCGTCCCCCAGCGAGACACCTGGGCCGCCATTCGGCAACATGCAATGGCGCGAAGTTGGGCCGGCCCTTCCTGGCGGCCGCGTGACCTCGGTGGCCGGTTCGGCCACAAATCCAAATTTATACTATATTGGAGCGGCCGGTGGCGGCGTTTGGAAGTCCACTGACGCTGCCGAAAGCTGGAATCCCGTTTTCGAAAAGCAGGCGGTCTCGGCGATCGGCGCCGTGGCCATCGATCCCAAAAACAATGAAGTCGTATGGGTTGGAACGGGTGAGTCTAACCCTCGCAATGACGTGAGCTATGGTGACGGCGTCTACAAAACAACCGACGGCGGAAAAACCTGGGTCAATGTCGGATTGCCGAATTCCCGGCATATCTCTCGCATTCTGATCGATCCGAATAACACCAATCACGTCTTGGTCGGCGTACTCGGCGACGTCTTTGGCGACAGCGAGGACCGCGGCGTCTACCTCACCGAGGACGGCGGAAAAACGTGGATCAAATCGTTGTACGTCTCAGCTACCGCCGGAGCATCGGACATGGCAATGGATCTGCAACATCCCAACGTCGTCTACGCGGGCATCTGGCATTTTCGACGCGTGCCGTGGAAAATGACGAGCGGCGGCGACGATAACGGACTCTACAAATCAACCGACGGCGGCCGCACGTGGAACAGACTTGTGGGCCACGGAATTCCGCCCTCGCCGACCGGCCGCATCGGAGTAGCCGTTGCGCCAAGCGATGGACGCCGCGTCTATGCAGTCATCGAATCGGCAGGGGGCAGCCTCTACCGTTCAGATGACGGCGGTGAAAACTGGACGATGATTAACAAAGACACACTGATCGTCCAACGCCCCTTCTACTTCTCGCATATCGAAGTCGATCCAAAAAATCCCGATCACATCTTTTCGCTGGCTGCATCGATGGGCCAATCCAAAGACGGCGGCAAGAGCTTCAAGTCGCTTCCGAATCAAGCGCATGGCGACTACCACTCAATCTGGATTGCACCGAACGATCCGTCCCGCATCATCGTGGGCGAGGACGGCGGCATCGGCCGTAGCCTTGATGGTGCGGACACTTGGTTCTTCGGGCGCAACCTTCCAATCGGCCAGGTCTACCACGTTGCAACCTCCAACGAAAATCCGTACCAAATTTGCGGCGGCTGGCAAGATAACAACGGGTGGTGCGGTCCCTCGAATTCGCTCGACCAGTCCGGTATTCTCAATCACTACTGGACCAACGAGACCGGTGGCGACGGCATGTGGATTGTGCCAGACCCGGTCGATCCAAATTGGGTTTGGGCGGATTCGCAGCAAGGATTTGCAACTGTCTATAATAAGGTGACGAAGGATGTCATCTTTGCCCAACCCTATAACGCGTCCGGCATGGAACAGTACGACCTGTCCAAAGCAAAAGTGCGTTTCAACTGGGATTCGCCCATTGTCTTTGCACCATGGGATGGACACGTCGCTTGGCTCGGCGGAAACGTCGTGTTTCAAACCACGGATCGCGGACGTCACTGGACGACCATTAGCCCCGACCTGACCCTCAACGATAAATCCCACCAACAGCCCTCGGGCGGTCCGATCACCTATGACGTGAGCGGCGCTGAATATTCCGACAACATCCTCGATATTGAAGGTTCGCCGATTCGCAAGGGCGAGATTTGGGTTGGCACGGACGACGGCCTCGTCCAACTCACGCGCGACAACGGCAAACACTGGACGCAAGTAACGCCGCCCGGGATGCAACCGTACGGTCGCGTGGAAACCATTGCGCCGTCGGCTCTCCAAGACGGAACGGCGTATGTTAATATCGACCGGCATCGCTCCGGCGATTTCAAACCCTACTTATTCGTAACGCACGATTTTGGAAAATCGTGGACATCTATAACCAATGGGCTACCGGCCAACCAATACGTTCGTGCCGTACGCCCCGACTTGCATACCAAAGAAATTGTGTATGCCGGAACGGAAAATGGCATTTGGATATCGCTCGATGCCGGACAGACATGGCAGGACTTTAAAAACAATCTGCCGCCGGTTTCGGTCCGCGACATTAAATTCCAGACCCAGTGGAACGACCTCGTCATTGCGACACATGGCCGTTCGATGTACATCATGGACGACATGCGCCCAATCCAAGAACTTGCCAAAGAAGTCTCGCAAGGATACATGTTGTTCACGCCTCGTACAACCTATGAATACAACACTCACAGCGATGACGAAGGCACCTACACCGATTACAGCGGGAAAAACCCCCCGTACGGTGCGGTCGTCACGTTCTATCAAAAGACAAAAGGAAAAGAGTCGCCGGCCATCCAGATTTTGGATGACCATAACCGCGTTATTCGCACGATCTCCGGCACACACAAAGTGAATGGCAAAGACGTACCCTACGTCACCAATAAATTCGGCATCAATCAATACACCTGGGATTTCCAAGTTGACGGACCCGTAAAATGGTTCGGCGCTGCAAAAGAGCGTTACCAGGGTCCCAACGAAGGCGCGGCCGCACCCCCGGGTCAGTACGGTGTTCGCATGACCCTTGGCGGTCAGACCTTCACCAGACGCTTCACCGTGAAGCCGGATCCTCGCGAGCTGTTTACCCAACGCGAACTCACCGAATCCTATGTGCAATCAGCGAAATTCAACCATCAGCTATCGATCGTGGATACGATGCTCAATGGGTTGGATGCGGTTAAAAAACAACTCGACGCAGCAAGCGCAGACCCGAAGGGTAAAAACAATGCCGCTCTAACGACAGCGATTGCGGATACGTTGACCGCACGGTCTTCACTCTTCGATGAGTTGACGGCCAACTACCAGAACGATGAAGATTCCCTTGTTAAAGCGGGTGCGCTTCGCGAGGATGTCGGCGGCCCACCATTCACAATCGTAACCCCCGCGATTCTGGACTACAGCAAACGCATCGACGTCCGGTACAAAGCGGCCATCGATCGTTACAACCAGTTCGTGCAGAGCGGCGTGGCAGCCGTCAACACGCAATTGCAACAAGCGGGGCTTAAGGCGCTCACCGACATTAAGCCAGTCTCTCCTTAAACAGGAGAGGTAGAAAAAAACAGGGCGGCTGATGCCGCCCTGTTTTTTTATCTGATGCTACTGTTCTTTGCGTCGATGCAAAATAAATTGGTGGCCTTCAGGATCTTCTCCAAAAGCCATGTGACAGAACGGGGTATCGGTGATCTCACCATTTTCGTGAAAATGCACGCCCCGCTTCTTGCCGGCTTCGATCGCAGCGGCCACATTATCGACCGCAAACATCGCACTGCCGCTGCGCGCTTGCTCCTTGCTCTCAGTCTTATAGAGCCCGAAGCTGTTCCCGTCGTCAAACGTCCATTCCGCCAGCCGTCCCGGCCACTGCGTTGCTGGCGCGGCACCAAGTAATTCAGTGTAAAATTTTGTCTGCTTATCGATGTCTGAGACCGTGTAATACACGGCGTCGATTCCGGTAACTTTCATGCGGTGGAGATACTCCTTATTAGCGGCGTCGCGATTTGGAACGGTACACCATCATCGGCTTTGGGGCCTCGAGGCTCGCGTCGGGAAAGAGCGGGTTTTTCGAGCGCACGAGCGGTTTCCCGAGCGCGTACTCGATTTGCTTGAGCAGCGATTCTTCATCTTCGGAGACAAACGTGATGGCATCGCCCGTGGCCTGCGCACGAGCCGTGCGGCCGACGCGGTGCATATAGTCTTCGGCAGCTTCCGGCACGTCGTAGTTAATGACGTGGCTGAGCTCCTCGATATCGATGCCGCGTGAGGCGATATCGGTCGCCACTAAGATCCGGAATTTTCCTTGCTTGAAGTCTTCTAGGGCACGCGTTCGCTCAGCTTGCGTTCGATCGCCATGCATGAGGCTTACCGAAATGTTTTGCTTCTCGAGCGCGGCTGCCAGGCGGTTAGCGGCGATTTTCGTACGCGTAAACGCAATCGCGCTATCGATTTTTTCATCCTTAAGCAACTCCAAAAGCAATTCGGTTTTCTTCTCTCTGGGGACTGAATAGATCGCCTGCGTAAGGCCGGCCACCGGAGACGCTGTCGGCGCCAGTTCTACCCGAACCGGGTCATGCAGCATATCGCGGACGAGCGCAGAGATGGCCGCCGGCAGGGTTGCAGAGAAAAAGAACGTTTGGCGATCGTCACTGATGTGTTTTAGAATTCGCCGCACGTCGGGCAGAAAACCCATATCCAACATGCGGTCGGCTTCATCTAAGACCAGCATGTGCACGTCTTCCAAATGGGCGTTGCCGCGCATCATGTGATCGAGCAACCGGCCGGGTGTCGCAACAATAATATCAACGCCGCGTTTGAGAGCACTGACCTGCGCGGCCATGCGCACACCGCCATAGATGGGTGCGATTTCAATCTTGGTATATTTCGCAAGCAGCGTGAGGTGTTGCGAAATCTGTTCGGCAAGCTCCCTGGTCGGCGCCAAGATCAGAGCGCGCGTTTTGCCACGCGGCTCGTGGACCAAAGCATCCAGAATGGGCAGGCCAAAGGCTGCGGACTTTCCGCTCCCGGTCTGTGCGCTGCCCAGAATATCGCGCCATTTGAGCGCTGGGGGGATGGATTGAAGCTGGATCGGAGTGGGCTCTGTAAAGCCCAAGTCGGCGATAGCGCGCAGAAGTTCGGGCGCTAAGCCCAAGGATTCAAACGTGGAAATGGCAGCAAATCTTTCAAAAAGTGGCGCGGCTCAATCGCAAATGAAAGATTCGCGCGGGGTGGCCTAAAGTATCCCATGGCGCGAGCAAGGCCGTCAAATGCAAGAGTCGGCGCTCGAGGCAGCCCCCCGCCCGGTTGGGCCCAAATTTAGGGAGTCCGGCTCAAATACTCACGAATTGCGGAGACGAACGTGTCCCCGTAGCGCTCCAGTTTGACATCACCGACCCCGCCAATCGCCCGGAAAGCGCCCAGGGACGCTGGACGCTCGGCGGCCAGTTCGCGCAAGGTGGCGTCCGAGAAGACCACATACGGGGGCACACCTTGATCCTGGGCCAGCTCTTTTCGCAAGGTGCGCAGTGCTTCGAACAGATCGTCTTCGTAGGGTTTTTCTGAGCCTCCGCCTGCCTTTGCGCCCCGCCCCTTTTTGGCACCCTTCAAAGCGCGCGGTTTAACAAACGTAAACGCGCGCCGTTCCTTGAGTGCGTTCAAGCCATCCGGCGTAAGCAGTAAAGTACGATGTTCAGGTTCTTGCTCGAGATAGCCATCGCGCAGCAATTCGGAGATCATAGCGAGCCACTCGCTTTTGGCATGTTCGGTTCCAATGCCGAATGTCGAGATGCCGTCATGACCGCGCGACTCAACTTTATCGGTTCGGTTCCCAAGTAAAATATCGACGATGTGATGCGATCCGGTCGCAAAGCCGCTGTGCATCCGAACGCGATAAGCACACGAAAGAATTTTCTGCGCCGCCACCGTCCCATCGATCCGTTCCGGCGGTGAAATACAATTATCGCAGTTGCCGCAGTCCTGCGAAGGCGGTGTCTCCCCAAAATACCGCAACAGGTACGCGCGCCTGCAATCCGGCGTTGAGGCAAATTCCAGCATGTGCCGCAGGAGGCGGTCGGCCTGGTCGCGTTCATCAGGGTCTTGAATTTGCCGGATGAAGTGCCGCTGTTTGGCCGCATCGCCACCACTGAAAAACAACGCGCAATCGCTCGGGAGTCCGTCGCGGCCGGCGCGGCCGGTTTCCTGGTAATAGCCTTCGACGTTTTTAGGAACGTCGTAATGCACGACGTACCGAACGTTGGGTTTGTCGATTCCCATGCCAAAAGCGATTGTGGCGCAAATGACGCGAATTTCATCGCGAATGAAGAGTTCCTGATTACGCGCGCGTTCACCACTGCTCAGACCGGCGTGATACGGCCTGGCCGATATTCCGGCGCGTGTCAATTTAGTGGCCAGGTCTTCGGCTGCATTGCGGCTCTGTACGTACACGATTCCACTTTCGTTTGCCCGCTCTAAGCACCACGCGCGCAATTGCTTGAACGCGTCACGTTTTTCAAAGACCGTATAACGCAAATTCGGCCGGTCAAAGCCGGCAACAAATCGCATGGGTGACCGCAACTCCAGAAATCGGTCGATGTCGCTTCGCACGCGCGCCGTTGCGGTCGCCGTAAAGGCGTGTACGGGCACGGCGGGATAGGCACGGCGTAACTCAGCGATGCGCCGGTACTCCGGGCGAAAGTCGTGTCCCCATTCGCTCACGCAGTGTGCTTCATCAACCGCAATGCTACAAAGGTTCCAGCGGCGCAGCGCAGAGGCAAACGACGGAACGGCCACGCGTTCGGGAGCGACATACAACAGCTTGTAATCGCCGCGTTCGAGCCCGGCCAAACGTTCGGCGGAAGTTCGCGCGTCGAGCGAGCTATTCAAATATGTCGCCGAGATGCCGTTGGCGGTCAGCGCATCGACCTGGTCCTTCATGAGAGCGATAAGCGGAGACACCACCAAAGTGAGTCCAGCGCGCGGCAATGCCGGCAATTGAAAGCACAGCGACTTCCCGCCCCCCGTAGGCAACAACGCTAAAATATCGTGGTTGTCGAGGGATGCTGAAATAATCTCACGCTGCAGCGGCCGGAATGAATCGTAGCCAAAGTAGTGCTTGAGCGCGTCGTCCGCAGCAGTCTGCATAATTGTAATGTGCGGCACGGCAAGCGCCGACTCCCCGAAGGTGCTACCAGTGCGACCGGCGGCTAGACACAAGGGTTTGGCAAGGGCAGAGACGGACAGTAGCCCTATGCCTCCCACGCCACACGAGCCATCGCCAACCTTGACGATCGCACAGCTCCTCGAACAATTTAAGGCCGTCGTTAAGGCGCAAGATGAGATCGTCGCCGCAGAAGAAACCGGACGCGAAGCGCCGGCAGCGCTTCGCGCAGATACTGTTGAAGCCCAACAAAACGCAGCGGACGCCTTCCTGCCCTTGCTGCAAGAAGCCGTCAAGGCCGATATGATCACGTTTGAGTTCTGCCCCGAAGATTCTGAAGACCCGTCCGCAGCTTTTATAGCCACGGGAATCACCGATTCGTTTGAAGGGCAAATTCTCTTAGAAGCCGAGCTTGTCGGGCATTCCAATCCTGCTCCCGTGATTACCCTGGGTGATGGCGAACAACCGCTCGATTCCCGGCAATTTATGCGCATTCCAATTCTTGCATTCGCGCTTTACCGTGAGCGTTGGTCGCATGAAGACCATAACCACGACGTCTTACACAATGTCGCAATCCTTTCGGACCCCACCGCACTTGGTTTTAGTCCCGGCGACTATGAATACATCTCCACAACGCCCGCCGTGCCTGGGACGTTCGCAGTCTACGGCGCCACCGATCCCGGGCGAAACCTCAACGATTTGCAGCCTGATGTCAACGATATGGAATCGGAGCGCAAGATCGAGTTGTTGGGATACCAATACGCCGGTGTTGAAGTGAATTGGTACCGGCGTTTGAACTCAATGCAAGAGTGGTTTGCGCAAGCCGATGCCGACGAACGCGATGGAACGGGCGGCGTTTGGATGGGCGGAGAGTTCAAAGAATTGCCCCGCTTACGCATGGAAGATATTCGCCGTCCACACGACGACGAAGACAAGGATTCTTAAGACGAGCCTTTGAGTTTGTACCCCACGCCATAGACCGTTTGCACGTACTCGGGATCGCTTGCGTGGGGCTCGATCTTTCGGCGGAGGTTGTTCACGTGCCGGTCCAGCGTCCGTTCGAAAATCGAGCCGTCATCTCCAAGTAAGTCCAGCAGCTGCGCGCGCGTAAAGACTTGATCGGGTGATTGCGCGAGCACGCGCAGTATCTCGAACTCCGAAGGCGTGAGATCCGCGAGTTTCCCATCAATTCGTACTTCGTGACGCGCCTCATCAAACTCGAGGCCGCGTATCTTGATGGGCGCATTGGGCGCCCTTAGGTCAACATCGTTAACGCGTCTGAAGAGCGCACGTACGCGGGCGACGAGTTCTCCAGGCGAAAACGGTTTGGTCACATAGTCGTCTGCGCCCAGTTCGAGTCCGACGATTCGATCGATTTCCTCAGTCCGGGCAGTCAGTAAAATTGTTGGGATACGGTACATTTCGCGGCTCTGCCGTATGATATCGAGGCCGGTGCCGTCAGGCAAATTAATATCGAGAATCATCATATCCGGCGAATCGCGTTCGATCACTTCCATCGCGCCGGCAACACTATCCCGCAGCAACGTGGTGAAACCGTCTCGTTTCAAATATGCGTCGATTACCTCAACAATTTGCGGTTCGTCATCTACAACCAAAATTTGCTTGCCCACCAGGAAATGGGTTGGCGGCTCCTCACGAGTCGACCTTGCCCCGGTTAAAATCACTAGCTACCCTTCGACTACGTTGGATAAGCAAACGGTCTGCTCAGCGCACGAGTCCTGGCTAGCACTTCCCGCGGCGAAAATGGCTTACCAAGGTAACAGTCAGCACCGAACGACAGGGCAGCAATCCGGCTGGACGAGTTATCGTGCGTACCCAGAACAATCGTGCGGACTTCGGCTGCTTGGGCGGCTCGTTGAACATCCTTAGCAGCATCAAACCCCGGATACTCAGAGAAAATGAGGATGCTGATTTTGTGATCTTTAAGGTCGTCAAGCGCTGCTTGCGACGTCGCCGCAATTCGTGGTTCAAAGCCACCGGCCGTCAGCCAATTTGAGAGATCGGACGCGACTATCGCATCCTTTTCGACGATGAGAACTTGCGTCATCATACTCGGCTCTTTTGTTCTTCTTCGGAGGAATATTGCATCTCCATCGATCGCCCGATTCGCTTGAGCAACTCTTGCGCCGTCGCTTCAGCCAGCCGTGATCCGGCAACAGCGTCAAACAACGCTCCGGCGACGCCCATCGGTGGTTTGTACTGTCCGGTCAATTCCAGAATCGAAGTGGGATAGTCTTCATCTGCCCGAATTGTCAACTCTCCGTCAAAATCCGGATATGGCCCACCGTCAGCCGGTGTCCAGTGAATCTTCCAAGGCTGATCAAAATGCATCGGATCTGCACCCGGGGTGTACGTCGCAACAACGTCTTTATGGAGAGCGCCTCCGCCAACGCCTTGTCCCAAAGGTACACGCAAGGTAAGTGCCTGCTTTTCGTGAGTTTCCGCGGCGCCCGCAAGCGCGTCTCGCAAGTAGCCCTTCGCACGCGAGTAAGGACACTTAAGGAAGAGGTGTTGATGCAAGTGTGTCATGCTAGCAGTGTAGCGCCGACTAGAGAAAGAGCGGAGAAGGGTGCATGAAGTTCTACGCAATCTGTGGCGCAGCACCGTTCGCTTCCTCGCTTTGAACGCCCAGCATGGGGCAGCACGCGCGCGCCCATGCTTGCGCGTCGGCTCGCCTTGCACGCTAGGGATCTGATTTCAAAACGACGACGGTAAGCAGCATTTTTTCGTGACCCGGTCCACACACGATCGCGCAATGGAGCGTGTAGGTGCCAGCCTTCTTCGGCGTTACGTTCACTAGTACGGCTTTGCCGGGTGAAATCGCAGTCAACGGGATGCCAACCTCAGAGGACTGGATGCCGTGAACACCTTGGGTGCTGATCAAGCGTAAGTGCGTCATTTGCCCAACGTGCATTGTAATTTCGGCGGGTTCGAATTTCCAATTAGAGGCTGTGACACTGACCGTCTGAATTTTAGATGCGGATTGTACGGCCGCTGATGAACTTGCAGGCGGCAGCGGCTTTGGAACGCTTGTCTTGTCCGTCTCGTCGCCGATAACGAGGACGTTCAACGTCATCTTCTCGTGACCAGGACCGCAAAGAATTGCGCAATGCAAGACATAGGTTCCCGCTTTTTTTGGCGTTACGTTTATGGTGGCGATCTTGCCTGGTTCGATCGTCGTCAGCGGAATGCCGAGGTCGCTAGACTGGATGCCATGAACGCCCTGGGCGCTGCCCAGAAGCATGCGCGTGGTTTGGCCCACATGCAGAGTAATTGCGTCAGGCGAAAATTTCCAATTCGAAGCCGTAACATCAATGACTGGCTGCTGAGTTGCCGACGGAGCTGGCGCTGCGGTGCTGAGGGGGCTGGCACTAGGTGAAACTGGCTCGTGGGTTGCGGGTGCGCTATCGGGACTTGCTACTTTTTGCAGTGGGAGAGTCAACCAAACAGAGTAGCTCCACGTGGGCGTAGAGTTTTGCACCATCGCCGTCTCGAGATATACGTGTAGATACGGCGCAACGTGGTAGGCGAAGTCGATGTTTCCGCTCTGTGATTGCGTCCCTAATCCGTCGTTGTGGAATTCCTTTCGGAACGAAACGAGTGCTTTATCGCCGACTGGTTTGTATACCTCGACAGTTGCCGAATTACTATGTGCAGCTCCCAGTGGATTCCCCGATCCGTCCTGGCCTGCGTTCGCGTCATAACCCATCTGATACATCGCGAAGATACCAGGAAACTTGCCGACGGGATCGCGCTGAATGTATGGTGTGAGCGAGGTATACTGATCAAAGCCACCCTCGGCAAGTGGAAGAGAACCGCGCGCGCCCATCACGCCGTACTCCAGTGGCTGCGTCGGATTCGCGTGTGCGACGCGCCATTGGAGCGTCTTCTCGATATCTTGGGAGTATACACCTGCGCCTTCCAAATCGCCGCCTGCCGCAAAATAGCCGACTTCTGCGTCCAAGGATTTTTTTACGTAATTGAATTTTGCTCCCCAACGATTTCCGTCATTTTGGTACACGTGTTCTCCGACGGTGAGTTCGGGCGTTGCAAACGGGGCAATGTCAAACCATTGACTTAATGGTGACGCTGTTGTACCTGGCATTTTACCGACAAAGAGGTGTCCGTCACGGTGAAATAGGTTGTTGAAAGTGATCCACGCAGTATCGATACCGCCGGGTTGACCATTCTGCACGATCCACTGCTGAAAATGGAAAGTGGTATTCTCATCAAACGCACCGGCCGCGTGCAGCGCAAAATTCCCGAACTCTGTTCGAGGAGGGCTTGTATCTTGCGAATTATGAGAATAATTCGCGGTCTCCCCAATCCAGAATGGGGTTGAGCGATGAAGTGTATGCACGTCCAGGGACGCGTATCCGGTTCGCTGGAGGTAGCGGCCGTACGAGTTTAAGGCAGGGACCTGCGTGTGGCATACTTCACATTTCATCCCGTACGCCTGCGCGAACGGGGGCATTGCGCGCGCTGCCGATCCGCCTAAAGAGAATAACGCTGCTGCGAACCACGAACCAATGAGGCACTGCGCGAGGCGGTTTTGCATAATTCTCCTGAGGTTTCATGAAACGCAACGACGGCATTACGGCGCCGATGCTCATGTGAAATCGCATTTGGAAGTCGGAATCGCCCGTTTGCGGGTTTTTAACTAATACATCGAAAAGCGAGAGAGCGGTGTACGTTTTCGCACATTGGAAGGGACTGCTCCCTTTAGTGTTTTTGACTGGGGACGTGGGGATGGCCGCTATGTGCCACGTGTTCGTTGTGTTTGCGGCGAGGCGTCAAGTGCAGGGGTTGCGTGCGCCATATCTGCCCTTTCGCGATCTCATACGAAGTTGGGTGCATATGGACTGATGGGAAGTGGAATGAGTCTATTCCACTGTCTACGTACATCGTGGAAAATGCCAAAATCAAATGCTCCACCAGGTTTCCAAAACTTGCATCTTTGGGTAACGCGCCCGCTTGAACGAGTTCTGCAACCATTGCGTGCGCTTGGTCGCGCGAGATCGGGCACTCACGAATCTGACGATGGACGCCGGCCACAATAGCGAGCGACTTATGGTTTTCCGCATTGCTAAGGCCTTCAAATCCACAGACGTGTCCGCCCGTAGGGTTATCCATGACCGCATCAAGCGCATAATGAGCTAGCAAATCACCGGTTTCTTGCTGGGTTGTAAGCACGGACATGGGTACGCTCTTTCTTCAAGCTGCGTCTAGCCCCAATGGCGACACGCTCGAAGGGTACCGCTTCCGGGGGAAGGACCAATGAAGGCGCGTTCCCAGGT